>JBCCIX010000074.1:0-12745 GCA_039028075.1 Bacteroidota bacterium
AAGGGCATGACTTTAGGATTTATCTTTTGAAAATTGATTATCCTGAATTCAGGCATCTAACCTATACGAAATGACTTCATTGATCCTTTGGAAGAACAGCTGTGGCATCATGGTACGCCACTTTGGAAATTGCAAACCTCCTCCAACGTTCATGTATGAGTCAATGTTATAATTCTTTTGTTCCTCCATGATATGGTCTGGAAAGTTTACACCTGCGATCCACCCTGATTGTTTGAAGTTGTCGGTGTCTTCCACATCTTCAAACCACTCTTCATAATATGAATCGTCTGAGCCATGAAAATTAAAGACGTTTTCACCTATCAGAATGAATTTATTTACGTTGCGATATACCAGATGATCAATGATATTCCGTTTTAGGTGCATTATGTCATTATTAATGGCATCATTCCATTCCCCGATAAACTCAATGATCGAAAACCCTAGCTCATAGTCCGTAAAAAGTATCTTAATGTAAAGGGTTTCTGAACCCATAAAATCCCAGGCCGGATCTATGTAGTAACCGTATATGGTATCTGAATACAGGTCGTGATTATACTGTTTACCGTAAAAGGGGGATTCAGGATCCTCCGCTACATTATAAAAGTTGAGCCAATTGTAATACGGTTCAATCTCGTGCATTCCTGCGAATAAAATCTATGACTTTGCGTACGGAACCGTGCTCATCCAAAAGTTGCTGGGCTTCATCGCGTCCCACGGAAAGCTCTTCCATAAGCATCCGCACACCCCTGTCCACTAGTTTGTTATTGCTGAGGTGCATATCGACCATCTTATTGCCTTTAACCCTCCCCATTTGGATCATGGTGGCCGTGGAGATCATGTTAAGAATTAACTTCTGAGCGGTACCCGCCTTCATACGTGTGCTGCCCGTAACAAATTCAGGTCCTACTACCACTTCAATGGGAAAGGTGACACTACTCGCTAACTCAGAATCCCGGTTACAAACTATACAACCAGTGACCAATCCATGATCCCTGGCGGCACGAACACCCCCTATAACATAAGGTGTAGTGCCCGAAGCGGCTATCCCTATAACCACATCCTTATGATTGATCTGAAATTCTTCCAGGTCCTTCCAGGCTTGTTCCGTATCGTCCTCGGCAAACTCAACGGCTTTCCGAATGGCCGAGTCACCTCCGGCTATGAGACCTATCACTACCCCGTGAGGCATACCGAAGGTCGGGGGGATCTCCGAAGCATCTACTATGCCGAGGCGGCCACTGGTACCTGCGCCTATGTAAAATAACCGCCCTCCCGATTTAAGCTGTTTTACCACTTCAGGAACCAGCGCCTCTATCTGAGGCATAGCACGCATCACCGCTTTGGGTACAGAAGCATCCTCCTTATTGATATTGACCAACATATCACGCACTGACATGCTTTCGAGATTATCGTGATTCGACGGTGCTTCTGTACTTTTCAAGGTTGAAAATGTTGGTTCTTGTGGTACAAGGTTAACCCTGCAATCGGACTTTCAATAATATTTTTTAAGACTACCCCTTTATCCGTAGCCACTTGCCGTAGAACGTTGCTGAAGTAATAGGCAACCGAACCGGAAAAATGAACAGATGTGGTACCAATGGCATCGTACTTAAGCACATTCCGTTCGAAAAATTCACTAAATGCCTTGTAAACCAGGCTATAACAATAAGGTTCTTTACTATTCTGCAAAAGAAATTTAGTGAAACCGGCCATATATCTTCCCGGAGCCGCCTCATAATACACCTTGTCAAGCACCTCGTCCCTCGAAAGGTTAAATCTCTTCTTAAACCTCTCAGCAACCGGCGCGTCCATGTCATCTCTCAGGTAATCCGCCAGCAGCCTTTTACCCAAATACGCACCACTGCCCTCGTCTCCCAGAACATAACCCAGTGAGGCTACCTGTTGCTCAATATTTTCACCGTTGTAATAACAAGAGTTAGCTCCGGTACCTAGTATGCAAGCAATGCCCGGCGCATTACCGCACAGTGCCCTTGCAGCGGCAAGCATATCGTCCTCTACGTAAATACCCGCCGAACGATAGTATTCAAGTAAAATCTGCTTTACAAGTTTCCTGTTCTGCTCAGCTCCGCAACCTGCGCCATAGTAGTACAACGTTTTAACAACTGATTCTATCTCCTCAGCAAGCTCGCTAACCTGATGGCTTAAATCCTCGCTTTTTTGATAGTACGGATTAAATCCGGAGGTTTTGAACTGGTTTATGGCACCCTGGCTATCAATCAATCGCCAATGCGTAGAAGTGGCTCCGCTATCCGCAATTAGGATCATATCAACTCCCCAATTTTTACAAACTTTTCAAAAACCCTTGCCGTATGTGGTGCCTCGGCCAGTTCACGGGTCAAATCCTGACCAGCCCAATGTTCATAGTGTTTGCCGTCACGCCATAACCGGGAGCGGGTGACATCGTAAATTTGACCCCGGTAGGCCACCCAAATATCTTCCCTATCCTGTCCGTTTCGCAGCGCCAACTGGCTTCTCGTATATTTATTCATTGAGAAGAATAGTGATTGTAGTCTTTAAGAATCGTGTAAAGAAATTTAATTGTAGGTAATTCACTTTCTATCTTCAGATGATCTTTTACCTTTTTGGACACCGCTATCGCCGGTTTCATATCCGCACGTTCTTTATTTACCTCAATAGCCTCCTTAATGATATTGACTTCCTCCTGGGTTAAGTACTGCGCATCTGCAAATACCGGTTGATAGTCCGAATTCAGGTTCTTAATCAATTGGTGTGAAGTTACTTTCATAGATTGGCCCATTTTAACCACCGTAGTTCCGGCAGCAAGATCGCCTAACCGTTGAGAATTTTCCGTAATGGCTATGGATATAACGGCAATGGCGCCTGAAAAAATCCCAATGTCCAAAGGACGTAAGATCCATCGTAAAATGTAGCCTCCGATGGTCGCCGGTGTACCGTCCAGCCTTACTACCTTAATGTTCAATTGCTTTTTGCCGAGACTTTGTCCATTAAATACGATCTCACAGGCCAGGTGGTAAAAAAAGGCCGGCAGGTAAAAAAGCATAAATACCCAGTCAGAATCTATCCCTAAGCGCGAGATAATCAGTGCCATAGCGATAACATAAGCCCCCAAGATCAAAACATCGATAAGAAAGGCACCAATCCTATCGCCTAAACCTGCCGTAGCATAATCAATAGCCACGTTCTGGGTTGTTCTTATATTTACGCTTTGCACCTGGTTATTTTTTAAATAATTTTTTTACTTTCAACGTCTGTGAAGTTTACTAATTCGTCACGCACCGACTTAAATTCCTGGCTTGAGTTTGAGTCAAAAATAATAATAAGCCCATGATTAGGATGATAGTCATACCTTTTTTAATCACCTTTTTGTTTATTACGTGCACAGGAGGCTACAGGGCATTAAACTAAAGTGTAACTGAAGATCATGAAATCACTTGAACAAATTCAATCTATTCTATCCAGTCGGAAGAAAGAACTCTTCCAAAAATATAAAGTGAATGACATTGCTATTTTCGGTTCTTTTTCAAGAGGTGAAGCTAATGCACAAAGCGATTTGGACCTCTTGGTTGATGTCCCTCCATCAATAGGTATTGAATTTATTGATTTGGCTGATGAGCTTGAGCAAATGATCGGCATCAAAATAGGCTTAGTTTCTAAGAGAGGGCTAAAAAAGCCATATTTTAACGAAATTAAAGAAGACCTGATCTATGTCTAAGAGAGGCTCTGCTTTATTACTTGAAGACATTGCTGAAGCTTCCAAAAAAATACTACGGTATACTGCCAAAATGGACTTAGAAATGTTTTTAAAAGATCAAAAAACGATGGACGCAGTTATCAGAAACTTTGAAATAATCGGAGAAGCAGCCAACCGAATTGATGTTTCATTTCAAAACAGACCTCCTGAAATACCCTGGGCTAGAATTAGGGGGCTTAGGAAAAGAATTGTTCACGATTACTTTGGAGTTGACTACCATATTGTATGGTCAATTGTTGAGAAGGATTTGGTACAACGTAATAGGCAAATTCTCACACTTGTCGAAAGGCAAAAGTATTGATACAATGAGAGAGGCGGCCTTTGTAAAACAGAACCTAGCACAGTGGCAGGGCTATGAAAAGCTACTGGAAAATCAAAAAACAGCCCCTCCTGATACTTTAGCTGATATTTTTATTCGTATAACCGATGACCTCTCATTTTCCAGGACACAATACCCGAAAAGCGATACCACCCATTATCTAAATAACCTCGCCTCCAAGATCCATTTAGAGATCTATAAAAATAAAAAAGAGGATAAGAACAGGTTTATCACCTTTTGGAAGTACGAGCTACCACTCCTGTTCAGCACTGCGCACAAGCATTTGCTTTATGCTTTTGCTATATTTTCATTGGCAGCTTCAATAGGCGTAGTCTCCGTAGCGAATGATGAGAGCTTTATTCGAATGATTCTCGGAGATACCTACGTAAACATGACCTTAGAAAACATTGAAAAGGGTAATCCACTTGCCGTCTATGGCAAAAGCGAACAGACGGATATGTTCTTTGCTATCACTTTTAACAATGTTAGAGTTTCCTTTCTGGCTTTTGCTGCGGGTGTTGTACTCTCCGTGGGCACAGGATATATTCTTTTCTCCAATGGCTTGATGGTTGGCGCTTTCTTTACGTTTTTAGCCAAAAAAGGACTTCTTCTCAGTTCTTTGTTAATAGTTATGCTACACGGTACGCTTGAGTTATCCGCCATCGTTATCGCCGGCGCGGCTGGTTTTGTGATGGGCAATAGTATTCTATTTCCAGGCACCTACAGCAGGATTGACTCTTTCAAAGAGGGGGCTAAAAAAGGGCTTAAAATCGTGATGGGCCTGATGCCTGTTTTTATCATGGCCGGATTTATAGAATCTTTTCTGACCCGTTACACCTTCATGCATTGGTCCATCAAGGTAGCGGTAATTACTAGTTCAGCCGCATTTATAGTTTGGTACTTTATTATTTATCCACTTAAATTAAAAAGGGATGCCTTCAAGCCCAACGATTGAATACCATAAAACCAGGGATTTTGGTAGAAAACTCAACGCCACGGTAGAGTTCATTAAAGAGAACTTTAAGCCCCTATTTCGAGTTCTCCTCTTCATAGCAGGTCCTCCGATAATCTTAGGAAGTATACTCCTGTCCCAGATTTTCGATCGGTTTATGTCGTTTACAACACTGCTATCTACGGGATTTACACCAGGGTTTGACGAATTTGGGCAATTTATACTTCCTGGAATAGGTTCTCTAATATTCCTGCTAATTGGTGGAACTGCACTTTTGGCCGTTATGTACGATTATATGATCTTGTACGAGAAACAGGGGAAAGAGATCAGTGTAAATGATGTATGGCAACTCACTAAAAAATCATTTTGGCAGGTTTTAGGAAGAATGATACTGCTCTCAATTTTAGGATTAGTGGCCTATGTCGTACTCGTGTTAGTGATTGGCTTATTAGCGGCTGCCTCTCCCGGATTAGCCATAATCCTTGGCATACCCCTTGGCATAGGATTTATATACGTAATTATTCCGGTTTACCTCTTTTTCATTATTGCCGCCTACGAGCGCGTTGATTTTGGTACCGCATTTGGCAGAAGCTTTAAACTCATACGTGGAAAATGGTGGAGTACATTTGGGTTAATTTTTGTAGCTGGATTGATTCAAGGTATTATCTCCTCCGTTTTTATGATTCCCTGGTATGTCATTTTCATATTGAAATCATTGCACACTACCGACCCCAATACTTTTTCAGCACCATCGGCATTGATGGAAGTAATTGGAACCTTTAGTTTCTTACTTTATTCAGCGGTTCGCTATTTACTATTCTGTATTCCATTGATTGCCGTGGCCTTCCAGTATTTTAATTTGGCGGAACTCAAAGAGTCCAGAGGGCTTATGTCAAAAATTGATACTTTCGGTGCCACTTCTAACGAAGAAGATGAGGAAGAGCATTATTAGTTTCTTGATCCTTTGTTCTGGTCCGTTGCATGCCTACAGCGACTCAACGACGGTTCGATACGATCAGTCCAAGATAGAATGGCGCCAGTTTGACCCTGAAAAAATGGAGCAACACAAAGCAGATGATGATTTTGACTACGGTAATAGACCGATCCCAGGAAAGTCTTTATGGCAAAGATTTGTTGAATGGCTGCAGCGACTGTTGAATAAACTGCTCTATATGGGCACGGAAACCCCAATAGGCAAAGTCGTTATCTATATCATTCTGGCCATCATTATCACCTATGCACTACTCAAACTTTTTAAAGTAGACGTACGGCGCGTTTTCTATTCGTCTTCCGACCGTGGTGTAATGGACTTCGATGTACACCACGAAAATATCCATGCCATGGATTTTGACGGCCTGATAAAAGAAGCGATTGACAAAAAGGAATTCCGTAACGCGATCCGATTAATTTACTTAGCCTCGCTAAAACACCTGTCAGATCATCAGTTCATACACTGGCAAGCTGGAAAAACCAATCACGAATATATGGAAGAAATCTCGGAAGTGGATTTGAAATCAAAATTTGGCCAATTGAGCTATTATTTTGAGTACGCCTGGTACGGAGACTTTCCCATTTCCGAAGGTCAGTTCGAAAATGTAAATGCACTTTTCACAAACTGGAAGAAGCAATTGCCGCAGTGAAGAAAGATCTGAAATACATATTGTTTCTGGTTGGAGGGGTAATCCTCTATTTGTTCATAGAGATCTCCTCTCCGAAGCCTATCGACTGGACCATTACTTATTCCCACCAGGATAAAAACCCGTTCGGCGGTTATCTTATCAATGAGCGTTTAAACGATATCTTTCCTAAAGATTCATTGGCCAATGTAAACCTCACGCTATACGAACTAGAGGATTCAACCCTACAAAACATCATCATTTTCGCGAACACCTTTTTTGGAGCTAAAGAAGATACCGACGTGCTACTGGCTAAAGTCCAAGAAGGTGCCCATGCTTTTATTGCCTCAGAATTTTTTTCCGGTCCCTTTGCCGACACGCTAAATCTTAAAACGAAGGATTACTTTTTCGAAAAAGACTTTATTGATAATATTAGTCGGGAAGACACGGCTTTTCTACGTTTTGTTAATCCAGGACTTGGAACTAAAGAATACCTTTTCAGACGTAACAATACGCAAAATTTTTTCTCAAGCTTTGATACACTTCATAGTGAAATACTTGCCATTAATGATCTGAAAAAGCCCCAAATGATAAAAGTAAACTGGGGTAAAGGTTCATTGGTCTTGAGTTCCACGCCGCTGGCTTTCACCAATAACTATCTGGTGTTTAAAGATAATAACGAGTTCGTAAGCGGTGCGCTCTCTTACCTCCCTCCTCAAAAAACCATCTGGACGGAGTACTATCAGTTAGGTCGTATGGAAGCAGCTACGCCACTTCGTTACATTCTCGCAAGTGAGCCGCTCAGCTGGGCCTACTACATAGCCATACTCACATTACTGCTTTTTATTTTCTTTGAAGCCAAACGTAAGCAACGAGTGATCCCTATCATTCCTCCATTGGCCAATACCACTTTGGAGTTTGTAGGCACTATAGCCAATCTGTATTTCTACAAAGAAGATCATAAAAGCATTGCGGTAAAGAGAATAAATTTCTTTCAGGAAACGCTGAGAACAAAGTATCGATTACAATTTCACGAAGGAGACAGCACTTTTTTTGAACGGGTAGCTAACAAAACAGGAAACAGCCTATCTGAAATCGACACCGCTTTCAGCCTGATCAAAAGAATTAAGCAAAGCCATCAGATATCAGAAGAAGAATTACAAGAACTGAGCAAAAAGATAGATGAGATTTTATGAACGAGGAAACAGAAAATAAAGCTGAATTTGAAAGTCGCGTAGACTTAAGCAGTTTAAAAAATAGCGTTGATGCAATTCGGACAGAGATTGGAAAAGTAGTTATCGGCCAAAACCAAATGGTGGACCTGTTGATTACAGCGATTCTAGCCGACGGACATGTGCTTCTGGAAGGTGTTCCTGGGGTGGCCAAAACGCTGACCGCTAAATTACTGAGTAAAGTAATTGCGGCGGATTTTTCAAGGGTACAATTCACCCCTGACTTAATGCCTTCCGATGTTCTAGGCACCTCGGTATTCAACTCGAAAACGGCAGAATTTACGTTTAAAGCCGGTCCTATTTTTTCAAATATCGTGCTTATCGATGAAATAAATCGTGCCCCGGCCAAAACGCAGTCTGCACTTTTCGAAGTAATGGAGGAGCGGCAAGTTACTGTAGATGGTCAGACCTACACTATGGACGAACCGTATTTGGTAGTGGCCACACAGAATCCAATTGAGCAAGAAGGTACCTATCGGCTTCCGGAGGCCCAGTTAGATCGTTTTTTATTCAAGATATCAGTCGATTATCCCAATCTCGATGAGGAGGTGGGGATTCTTCAGGGACACCACGCTAGAGCTACTTCCCATGATTTAGGAGAGATCTCATCCGTATTAACCAAGGAGAATATCAAAAATTACCGTGAGACCATTCATAGCTTACATGTTGACGATAATTTGATGCAATACATCGCTAAGATCGTCCATGAGAGCCGTGAAAACCCAGATCTCTTTTTAGGTGCATCGCCCAGGGCTTCCATTGCTATCATGCAAACCTCCAAGGCTTATTCAGCAATTCAGGGAAGGGACTTTATAACACCGGAAGACGTAAAGTTTGTAGCCAAACCTGTGCTCAGGCATAGAGTTATTTTAACTCCCGAAAAGGAAATGGAAGGGCTCACCACGGACCAGGTTATTGATCAATTGGTTGAGAAGATAGAAGTACCCAGATAATGCAATTTTGATCCCATGACTGTATCTGACAGCGTTGGTATTTTCGATACTTGATGCTAAACATAACATGAACCTAATAAAGCAACTCTACTTTACCAACCGATTTTTCCAGGCTATTGGCGGGGTGGTGGTGTTATTCATACTAGCCTTCTTTTTTGATTTCTTAATCGTGCTGCCTAAACTTTTATTTTTTGGGCTGGTAGGATTAGTTCTGGTAGACTATTTACGCTTGTTTAGGGTAAAAAAAGGTATTACGGGTGTACGTGTTACCCCAGAAAAATTATCTAACGGAGATCAAAATGAACTTCTGGTAAAGCTCTCCAATTTTTATACTTTCAGGGTTCACCTGGATATTATCGATGAAATACCGCACCAATTCCAAGTGCGCGACCATCACCACATGCTATCCCTAGCTACCCGCAAAAATGAAACACTGTCTTATTTTTTAAGACCCGTCAAACGAGGTGAATACTCTTTTGGTGCGCTAAATGTTTATGCCTCCAGTAACATAGGTTTAGTCAAACGCAGGTTCAGGTTTTCTGAAGACAAGATTGTACCGGTTTATCCTTCTTATTTACAACTCCGCCAATATGAATTATTGGCCATTTCAAATCGGTTGGTCGACTTAGGAATTAAGAAAATCCGGAAGATTGGTCATAATATGGAAATGGAATCGATCAAAGAATATGTATTGGGTGATGATTACCGAACGATCAACTGGAAAGCCACCGCGAGGAAAGGAGATCTGATGGTAAATGTGTACCAGGACGAAAAATCGCAGCAGGTTTTTAGTCTCATTGATAAAAGCCGGGTCATGCAGATGCCTTTTGAAGGCATGAGCCTCTTAGATTACGCCATCAACAGCAGTCTGGTAATTTCAAACATCGCTATCAAAAAAGAGGATAAGGCGGGGTTGATTACTTTTCAGCATAAAGTGAACACCTTGCTACCGGCAAGTAACCGTAATATGCAAATGCAGCTGATTACGCAAAGCCTTTACAGTCAAAAAACGGCGTACAAGGAATCTGATTTTTCCAAGCTGTACGCTACCATCAAGCGTAAGATAACCCAACGTAGTCTATTGTTGCTCTACACTAATTTTGAGACGCTATCAGGAATGGAAAGGCAACTCCCTTACCTAAAAAACCTGGCCAAGTCCCATTTACTTGTGGTTATTTTCTTTCAAAATACCGAGTTGGACAATCTATTCAGGAAGACCGTCGAAAAAACCAAAGAGATTTACAACAAGGCCATTGCTGAACAGCTGGCGTATGAGAAGCAGCTCATTGTCAAAGCATTAAATAACCAGGGCATTCAAACCATACTCACCAAACCACAGCATCTCACCGTGAACACCATCAATAAATATCTTGAGCTTAAAGCCAGAGGTTACATCTGATAAGACTACAAAAGCGTAAAAGCTTTTGTGTTCTAAACTCTTCTAAAATCTACCAAATTTTAAGGTGAGAAAGTAATTTATATTCTCAAAATCGCTCTCCCGTGCAAATTCCAATTCAAGGTCCTGTGTGAACCGTTTGGTCACTCCAAGCCCAATTCTAAAGTGGCGAGCTACATTCACCTCTATGCCAATACCTGGCTCCAAATACCAAAAGACATCGTCATCAATGATCTCATCAAAATCAGAGGTGTTGTCGTTTTCCCAGTCATCGTGATAGCCCAGCCATCCGGCTCCTCCGGCAATTGGAAAGGTAACGTGAACGACCTCATTGGAAAAAAGAATAGGTTCCAGAAACATGCCGCCGTAGCCACCAAGTAGAATGGCATTTCTACCCGGCAAAACTTCCTGAAATTCAGCCGTAGGAATTATACCGTGACCTTCAAAGCCTATAGCCAGCACACGATTTACGATCCAGCCCCCACGAAAACCGGCCATCACTAGGGTTTCATCCTGAAATTCCGTGGCTCGAAATGATATAGCACCAAACCCCCCTGAATGATACCCACTCCCGGACAGTGTCTTTATTCGCCCCCTATTCCAATAACGCTTCTTGCGATGTTTGACAAAAGTAACGTCTTCATTGTCATTGTCGTCTTCTTGTGCCAATAATGACGTAACTGAAAAAAGCACTAAGAGAGAAATCGTGAATAAAGCTTTCATATCTTTTAAGATTATGACAGAAAGACGGAGAACCTTCCCTCAGGTTTCCATTTGTTCAAAAAAAATTGATGATCTTAAACTCATCACAAACCATTAACCCTATTTTGACTTTTATATCTGTAAGGAAAAATACTAATTGCATAGCATGTTTGGACTGTTCAAGAAGAAAGAAAAGAAAGACGAACTACCCCAGCTGCTGGACTTGAATAATAACCCCTTAGCAGAAGGTGATATTGTTGAAGCGCTTCGCTATGAGCTAGGAAAATGTAAACTTCTTCTTGTTAACGAGCAGTACGTTTACGAATCCATTTCTACGGGTGAACAGGTGAGTTGGTTAAAAATGATTGATGCTTCCACAGATAACCAAAAGGTAAAAAAGGAGGAAAATTAACGACAACCTGACCCCTTTCTACGTATTTTGATACTCCCCCTTGATGGTATAAATTTGTGCCAATTTATCCATGACTCATTACTCACCCACAGTACAATCACTACTACATGCCAAGAGATAGAAGCATCCGGTCCATTCTAATTATTGGAAGCGGACCTATAGTTATCGGGCAGGCTTGCGAATTTGACTACTCAGGATCACAGGCGGCGCGTTCATTACGTGAAGAAGGAATTGAGATCACTTTGATCAATTCCAATCCCGCCACCATTATGACAGATCCGGTAACTGCGGATAACGTCTACCTGAAACCATTAACCAAAAAATCAATACGCGAAATATTGGATAAGCATCACATTGATGCTGTGCTTCCCACCATGGGCGGACAAACCGCGCTAAACCTGGCTATTGATTGTGATAAGGCCGGTATTTGGGAACACTATGGTGTGAAAATCATAGGAGTGGACATCAACGCTATTGAGACTACTGAGGACCGGGAGAAGTTCCGTCTAAAAATGCATGAGATTGGGGTGAGTGTTTGTAAGGGAGAAACAGCGACTTCATTTTTACAGGGTAAAGAAATCGCCCAGGAAATAGGCTTCCCTCTGGTTATACGCCCTTCCTTTACCCTCGGAGGTTCTGGTGGGGGTTTTGTAAATACGCCGGCGGAGTTCGAAAAGGCACTCACACATGGCTTGCATACCTCTCCGATCCACGAGGTTTTGGTGGAGCAAAGTATTTTGGGATGGAAAGAATATGAGCTGGAATTACTACGGGACAATGTCGGCAATATTATTATTATCTGCTCCATTGAGAATTTCGATCCAATGGGGGTCCATACCGGAGATTCAATCACTGTAGCCCCTGCCATGACACTTCCGGATACGGTATATCAAGAGATGCGAAATCTTGCTAAAACCATGATGAATGCCATAGGACAGTTTGCCGGAGGTTGTAATGTTCAGTTTGCAGTTAACCCCTCCACGGATGAAATTATTGGTATTGAAATTAACCCCCGGGTATCGAGATCATCGGCCCTAGCCTCAAAAGCTACCGGATATCCGATCGCCAAGATCGCTGCTAAGCTTGCTATCGGCTACAACCTGGATGAGTTAAGCAATGCCATTACGGGAACTACTTCGGCTTTCTTTGAACCTGCTATTGATTATGTGATAGTAAAAGTACCGCGATGGAATTTTGATAAGTTTCCGGGATCAGATCGTAAGTTAGGTTTATCTATGAAATCTGTAGGCGAGGCCATGGGTATCGGTCGTAATTTCCAGGAAGCGCTTCAAAAGGCATGTCAATCGTTAGAAATCAAAAGAAATGGCCTGGGTGCTGACGGCAAAGAGCTGACTAAACAGGAAGAGCTTCTGGAAAGTCTCGAGCACCCGAGCTGGAACCGTTTATTC
>JBCCIX010000075.1:0-12723 GCA_039028075.1 Bacteroidota bacterium
AAAGTAACGGCATGTTGTTCCGCGATTCCTACATCAATGGCACGATCGGGCATCGCTTTCATCATAATATTCAATGACGAGCCAGACGGCATGGCCGGGGTAATACCCATTATCTTTTCGTTCTTCTCGGCAAGTTCTACGATAGTATGCCCAAAAACGTCTTGATATTTGGGAGGTTGGGGAGTGTTGTGTGTCTTTTTATGGATTTGTCCCGTCAGCTTATCAAACTTTCCGGGGGCGTGCCATGTGGTTTGATTTCCGTTTTCCGAGGGTGCATAACCTTTTCCTTTGACGGTTACACAATGCAAGATCTTTGGGCCAGGTATATCTTTTAAGTCATTCAGCACGTGGACAAGATGGTCTACATCGTGTCCGTCCACTGGCCCAAAGTAGCGTAGGTTCAGTGACTCAAACATATTGCTTTGACTTAATAGCATGGATTTGACGCTATGCTCCACTTTAGCTATGATGTCACGTGCATTCGGGCCAAACTTGCTCATTTTACCCAAAATGTTCCAGACTTCGTCTTTCACCTTGTTGTAGGTATGTGAAGTCGTAATGTCCGTAAGATAATCCTTTAGAGCGCCCACATTCGGATCTATGGACATGCAGTTATCGTTCAATACGATAAGCACGTTACTATTGGAAACCCCCGCGTGATTCATTCCTTCAAAGGCCAGGCCACCAGTCATGGCGCCATCACCTATAACCGCAATATGATGCTTATCTTTTTCTCCTTTATATTTTGATGCCACTGCCATTCCCACGGCAGCAGAAATTGAAGTAGACGAATGTCCGACACCAAACGTATCGTACTCACTTTCTTTTCTTTTTGGAAAACCTGAAATGCCTTTATACAGGCGGTTGGTGTGAAAATCATCTCTCCTTCCGGTCAATATTTTATGTCCATAAGCCTGATGACCTACATCCCAAACCAGTTGATCTTTAGGTGTGTTAAATACATAATGCAAGGCCACCGTTAGCTCCACTACGCCCAAACTAGCGCCAAAATGACCACCATAGACGGAGACATTATCGATAATAAAATGCCTAAGTTCTTCGGTTAATTTAACTAATTCTGATTGATCTAAGTTTTTAAGATCGTCTGGTGAGTTGATCTTAGAGAGGAGAGGGCCGGGCGTAATGAACATTATGTGTGAATAGTCTGTCGTGTGAATTAAACAACGTTTCAAGGTAAGTGTTTTCTGAGGCTTTCGCAAACATTCAAAATGCGATATTCGATCAGCCTGATTTCCCTATGAGACGCTAGGCTCTCGAATAACTATTTAAAAAGAAAACGGGGGTGATGTTATTTGGCAGGCTTCAAAGGTTTCAAAAAAAACTAAATCAATGATTCAGGTTCTAGTGATAACTTACAAAACTGGTATGTATTAGACTGAATTTGATGTATCGTTACTTTAAGTACATAAGATTTAACGATAACCTCTTCACTTTTTGCGTTGTATGTTCTTCATTCTGTAGTTTACGTAAACAAAAAAGGTAAAGGCAAGCATAAGATAAAGCATTGCTAACTTATAATTTAAAAATAGAAGAGCAGCAGAGGGTAGGATTACAAGCACCTTTTTGCCTAATAACAAATCATATAAACCTTTCATTGTAGTAAAGATAATTCTTTAAAGCGAAAAGGATCTGTTTAAACTGTATTTCTTGATATAGGATGGAAATGATAATGCGAAGAGCAGGTGACCGAATGGTCTTTGAGGATTTGAAGTAAAGTTTCCGCTATGTAAGGTCTTACATCAATAATCTTAAACTGTATAAATTGATCTTGGGTAAGATTGAAAGGGGTTGTTTTTTTGCATGGAATGACTCTTACGGACTTTCTACCCCAAGAAAATCATCCAATCACAAAGAATTTATTGAAGCTGAAGGGCAGATCATTAATAAAATTGATCATGCCCATTTCCTTTTTTATCATCAGTGATAGTTCGAGAATAAATTTTTCAGTCTCACTATCAAGAGCGTATAAAACAGAAAAAACTCAAGGTCTGAATAAAGTGTTCTTGCCGAACAATTCATTGCTTTTGCCAAGTGAAATATCCATCCTTTTTTTACGCTTTGTAATGGGGTATTGAAAATGTAGAAAATAATAAAGTAGAAACTAAACACATATTTCTTATGGATAAGCATATTATTTGCTTCCTTGTAAGTGTAAGATAAGATCTATTATAAACGCTAGGTAATAGACTTTTTTCGGAGTCTATAGTCGAAAATATACCAGGATGATACGACGAGTATAAGCATTATCAATGAAATGATCACAATGCTTAATGAAGATGCCGAATAGCGAGTTATTAAGGTGCCGTACATAAAAAAGAGCATTAGGCCGGTAAAGACGTAATTTATGTATTTCCAAGTCTTGCGCTTCGGTTTTTGATAATGCGCGGTCCGCTTAAGGGCTACCCAAATTCCACTGAGTACAAGACCTGAAATGGCCATTCCACCAATGAACCAGATTATCTTGGTAATTATGCCCCCCCAATAGCCAAAATGCAAAGGATCGGCGATGTCATTCAACCAGGTAACGGTCGATATCTTTTTGGCTTCCTGTATGCCGATAACTTCTAGTGTAAGTGGATGCAAAAAAATACGATTCGCACGATTGCGAACAAGGGGAACATCACTAATACCGTTCAAGTAAAGTACGCCTTCAGGTATTCCTGGAGGTAAGATGTCTTTGACCTTCAGTCCGGGTATAACTTTCTCTGACTCCCTGACGGCCTTATCATAATCAATATCGTAACTAATGGTGGCAAAAACAGCAGAATCCAGACCCGGGTCTTCTATTGTAGGTGTGCGTGTGTTGGCAATTTTTGAAACTCCGCCCAAGTTCGTTCGCTCAACAAAATACCAGATCCCGGTGATGGAAAACAAAATGGCGAAAGGTACGGACCAAAGGCCCACAAGACGATGTAGACTACGAAAGAAAGCCAACCTTCCCTTGCCAACGTTGAGTTCAAAAAGCTTTCTCCACCATTTTTTATAAAACAAAAGGGCTGTGACCATGGAAATAAATAACATAAACCCAAAAATGAGTACGGTAAAATGCCCGACTTGAAAGGGTATAAATAAAAAGTAGTGGAGGTCCCTAAAGAAGCGTTGGAAAGTCAATGTCGCAGACCCTTGAACTTCTCCTGTATAGGGATTAGTAAACACATAGTAGCGTTGACCATTTTCAATAACCTGAGCTATGTCGCACAAGTATGGCTCGTTGGAGGCACCCCAATAGGCCAGTTTACCTTCAGGATAGGCGGCTTGAATATTAGCTACTCGTGTATTGTGCGAAGCATATTCTCCTTTGTATTCTGCCCTGATTTCAGGAAAAAAAAGCCAGTCCATTTCGTGGCTTAAGGTGGCTAGAGAGCCGGAAAAGCATACTATAAAAAACAGTATGCTTAACTTGATTCCAATCCAGCTATGGATCTTAAAAAATACCTTTTTATTTAACTTCATTTTTCCCTGCTCAACCACTCATCACGCCAAACAATAGGATACCCTACATAAATAATTAATTGTAGCTGAAAGAAAAAATAATGCGAATTAATACAATTACATGGCCTCCACAGTGGCCGGACCGGTCGCAAATAACTGTCCGGCCACAATCAGGTTCTGGTTTTCAAAATGTATAGGATATGGTGGTCATAACATTACGGGTTGCACCAGGAAATGCACGGATGAAATCATACCCTCCAACCCAATGCGTTTGATCAAAGATGTTATTTACGTTGACCTGGAATTGGAACTTATCCACTTTGTAGTAAACTGCTGCATCCACCAATTCATAGCTGGGAAATAAAGGGGGCACATCGGTTTGTACGATAGAGCCGAAGCGCTCAGTAACGAAATTCGCTCCTAACCCAAATCCGACTCCTGTTAGCGCTCCTTTTGTAATCACGTATTTGGTCCAAATATTACCGGTATGTTCGGGAGCATTTGGTTTCTGTCTTCCAATTTCGTTTTCATCATCACTTTCTGTAATTACCGCATCGTTATAGGAGTAGCTAGCCACGATACTCCAGTTGTCTGTGATCCGCCCGGAGACATCCAGTTCGATACCCTGCGATTCCTCTTCACCAATTTGAACGAGCAGATCAGGAAAATTAGGGTCGTTCCCGGGATAAAGCGCACCGGTTTGGACGAGATGATAAAAAGCTACGGTAGCGTTAAGTCGGCCCTCTAACCAGTTTGTTTTTGCCCCAAATTCGATCAAATAGCTCTCTAGTGGATCAAAGGGCCCCCCGGCGTTGGGATCGTTAATATCTGCCGCGCCTTGTGGTTGATAGCCCTCAACATAGGTGCTGTAAAGGTTCACATTATCCCTAAGACTATAAACTAGACCTAGCCTAGGCAGAAAAGTCGACTGTTCCACAAACTCTTCTGCGTTGGTATCATAATTCAACTCGTCGTAAAAGTACTCTTGCCTTAATCCAAGCAGTACTTTAAACGGACCTACGCTCATTTGATTTTGTACGTAAAGGCCATGATTGCGCTGACGGAAAGGAGTGAACAAGCGTGTAGTGTAGATATAATTGGTCATGTCTTGAAGCCGGTTGGCATTCGGATCGGAGAGATCAAAATGCGGAACATTCGGAATTGGGTTTCCTTCCCCATCTAACGCATAGGCATCGGCATTATCCGGATCAAATGAATTAATCTTATCCGTTTGATCAGCGGTCAAGTAGCCCCTGGCTTCCAGTTGCGATCCGCCTGGTTCAAGTAATTGTTGGAAATAATCATAGCCCACCAGTAACTGGTGATCTATTTCACCGGTTTTAAAGTTGATATTGAAATAGTTGTTGAAGTTGTCGTTGTTCCAATTTCGTTTTCGAATAAACACCCGCATCTCAACCAATTCCTCCGAAGAGCTGCCATCACCGAGTTGTGCGAACCTGTTGGCCGTACGATGCTCCAGCAGGTCTTCACTGTAGCTCGAACGCATGTAAATACTGTTGAAGGAAATATGCTCGGTCAGTTGATGGCGCAATGATATAGTAGCATTTACGCTTTCTTCGGATAGAAAGTCGTTGGAGGCGCTCAACGATCGTGTGACAGGTACTGAAAATAAATCTCCATCTCCAAAAACAGCCTGACCGCGGTCCAGTCTCCCTTCAGAGCTCTGATAGACGATATCAAAATTTAAACTTGTCTTATCATTTGGTAAAAATGAGAATGAAGGCGCTACCACAAGATTGCGGTCAAACTGCAAGTCGCGAAAGTTATCAGAGTTTTCATAACCCAAATTTAAGCGATATAGTAACTTCTTATCTTCGGTTACGGCACCCGTAAAATCCCCTAATGTTCTGAACGTATTAAAGCTTCCCACAGTGGAACTGATGGATTGACGGCTTTCTTGTAGCGGCTTTTTCGTTACTCTATTAATCGTTCCACCCGGAGATGCGTTACCAAAAAGTGCCGACGCAGGGCCTTTGATGACCTCGACGCGTTCGATGTGCGGGATGAGCTGCTGCTTCCAGAAGCTGGTAAAAGCTCGCATCCCGTTAACTAAATTCCCCGAGTTTCTTTGCCCTTGTATGCGAAATCCGCGAATGGTGATATCATTGTAAAATGAGAATTGATTTACCCCGCTGATGTTTTTAACCACATCGTTCAATCTGAAGGCGGCTTGATCCAGAGCCAGCTCTTTAGTAACATAGCTCACAGACTGAGGTACTTCTTCAAGGGGTGTGGCGGTCTTAGTGGCTAGAAAAGAGATATTGTTTGCGTAGCCACGATCGCGCACTCCAAAAATTTCAACGGTTTGAAGGTTAGTAACGTCTTCGGATAAAACAAAATTAAGCGTGCTGGTAACAGCGGCCTTAATCGATACTTTTTGCTGCTGTGTAGCAAAGCCGATGGCGCTCACCTGCACATTATACTCCCCAGGAGGGAGAGAAATGCGATACGATCCGTCCGCATCCGTAGAACTTCCTGTTTTAAGTTGCTCAATTAAAACACTAGCAAAAGCCACGGTGCCACCCTTGGCATCCGTGACTTTACCTGAAATAAAACCATCCTGTGCCACTAACGGGAACAGCATAATTGTAAAAAATCCGGTAAGTATATATTTGTTCATTTGGTTCTCCTTTAGATTATTTCTAGGTGAGTAAAAGTAGTGGTGGAGAAACCTATTGTCAATCGCTAAACGTAGTGGTTTTAGGTCACTAGATCTAATGGCATGAGGATCACTAGACCTAGTGATTTACTGGGAAAATCGTCGAGAAAATTGGCCAAGCCGAAATAAATTACGAGTTTTCAAAATACCGAATTTTCGAGTGATCATTTGATCTTTTTTTTGTTATCTACATGGTATACAGTTGTCAAACATTATGAAAGCACATACAGTTAGTTTACTTAATGCATTATTATTAATTGGTCTTTCTTCCTGGGGCTACTTTGATTCAGAGACGCCGTCAGTTACTGCACTCATACCGGCATTCATTGGTATTGCACTATTGATCTGTAACCCTGGGGTGAAAAAAGAAAACAAGGTAGTTGCCCACATCGCCGTTTTGCTGACTTTGGTGGTGGCCATAGGTCTTTTTAGGCCTTTCATGGGGGTTATTGATCGTGGAAATACGTTAGGTATTTTCAGAGTTTCGGTTATGCTGATAAGTACTGTATTGGCCATGGCATTTTTTGTTAAAAGCTTTATTGATGTCCGCAGAAATAGGCAGGAACCGTAGGCTTTTAGTATGCCCTACTCAATTGACATTGCCCTATTCAAAAATGAGCGGGCCAGCGGATATGCGAATCTTGCACAGACTTGAATGTCCAGCTATAATTTTATTTCAGTCGTGTTCCGCGAGCTACTCGTAGAAAGGTATTCTTAAACCTCTTTACGTTGCAGGCTCAGGTAGTAGGAACGAGGTTGCCAGCCAGATTAAGTGACTGTGTGAACGATATCGCTTTGGCGCGCTTATGTTATTTTTAGTTTCACATTTTTGGTCTGACGATGGATTACAATTTTGGCTGCTAACGACTATTACCAATCATCGCAGTTAGGCGCGTCTCTTTAGTACAGCTTTATATCTGTAAAATAGCAGCGAATTTCAGCGATAACCTTGCCGGCTTTGGACAGTTCATACTTGATATTAGTGAGGATTAATTCAACGAATTATTAGTAACAGGATTCCAAAAACTAATACAGTTGTATCAAACTTTGATTAATATAGGTGATAGGATCACTATAATTTACGCCACTCATGGCTCAAAAACGCGACAGGCGTAAACTGAGCCGCCGGAATGTACAAATAACGACTAACCAAGATTAAAAACGAGTCCGAGAAATGAACAAAAATCAGCGCTACTTTGCTTTAAACTTCCATCCATTTGCTTTTTGTTGGGTACGCCACAGCTTAGCGTAGAGCCCGTCTTTTTGAAGTAAGTGGTCGTGCCGTCCTGACTCTGCAATGCCGCCGCTATCCAACACAATAATGTTATCTGCCTGCCGGATTGAAGCTAATTTATGCGCAATGACGATCACCGTTTTATCTCTTACCAGTTCTTGTATGGCCCTTTGAATATAAATCTCATTTTCGGGATCCAGCGAAGCTGTTGCCTCATCCAATAAAATAATAGGAGCATCTTTCAACAGCGCCCGGGCAATACTAATCCGCTGTTTTTGACCACCCGATAATTTGTTTCCGCCTTCGCCTGCTTTGGTGTGCAATCCATCCGGTAGGGTCTCTACAAACTCCATGACCTGCGCTTTACGGGCAGCTTCATATATTTCCTCATCGCTGGCGGAGGGATTACCGATCTTAATGTTTTCAAAGAGGCTTTCATTGAACAGATAGACTTCCTGAAATACTTCACTGATGTAGCTGTATACACGCTGAGGAGGAATATCTTTGAGATCAATCCCACCAATACTAACGCAACCCTTTTGTACGTCCCAAAAACGGGCGATCAAAGAGGCGATGGTCGTTTTTCCAGAACCCGACGGGCCTACCAGCGCTGTCATTGAACCCTCGGGTGTGTGAAAACTTATGTTTGACAGTATATTTTTCCCTTCTAGATATTTAAAACCCACCTTTTCAAAGCGGATGTCGAAAGCGTTGGCCTTTAAATCTTTGCCTAATTCCTGTTCGCCGGCCTCCAACACATCGATAATTCTACCCAGGCTAACATTCATGTAGCTCAGTACCGGGTACTCCACCATCACTATCTTTATGGGTTCGTAAAGGCGATACCCCAGGATTAAAAAGGCAATTAAAACAGCGGTTGACAGGGTGCCATTTGCGAGTACATAAAGACCAAGCCAGATCATTAAAATAAAGGATATTTCTAGGACAATACCGGCCATCAAAATAAACGGCCCGGGAATAGCCTCCGTTTTGATGCTCTCTTGTTTTAAGCTAAACAGCGCCCGGTCCAGTCCTTGAAAACGTTCACCTGTCATACCAAATGACTTAATAAACTGGATGCCTTGTACATACTCCAAAAAGCGTGCTCCGGTAGTATTTCGAGCATTAATTTGCTTTTGACCGTATTTTTCAATCAAACTTCGGCCAAACCGGATCAATGGGGAAAACGATGATGAGCGCGGCCATCAAAGTTAGGGCTAAGCGCCAATCCAAAAGCAATAGGAAAACTGACAATACGGTAGTTCCGAAAAGAGCATTGGCGATATTCGTTACGCTATGTCCGAAAATACTCTCAAAGTTGGCTACATCCTGTAGTACTACCGCAGCAAGATCACCGGGATCACGTTTTTTGTAGTAGCCTAGCGACAATTTTTGTAGCTTATTCCCTAAGCCCAGGCGCAACTTACGGCTAATTTCATAAGTGGCCAGGTTAGAGCTTAACATAGCTTTGTTAGCCACAAACAATTGCCCCAAGAATAAAAAACACATTATTCCTATATACGTCCAGATTTTCGATACATCAGGTAGGTCTGCAAAAAACTCCCAAAGTATAAGCAGTAGCATACCACTGGGGGCAGCAATGAATACCCCATGCAGCCATTCCCAAAAAAGAGCCCTCTGAATACCTTTTCGATCCCATTTAAAAACATAAAATAGGTTTTTGATCATGCTTTAAGCAATTTCAAATTCCTTGGCCCGTACATGAGCGTTCCACATTTGACTGTACCTTTCGTTACTTTTTAGCAGTTCTTCATGAGTTCCCGCCGCGGTTACTTTGCCGGCATCGAACACCACAATTTGGTCTGCATCGGTAATTGTACTCAGCCGGTGTGCGATCACGATTACTGTTTTATCTTTTATCAAAGCGCTAAAGGCCTGCTGGATGCGGTATTCATTCTCAGGATCACTAAAAGCGGTGGCTTCATCGAGTATAAGGATAGGTGCATCCTTTAATAGAGCCCGGGCGAGTTGGATACGTTGCTGTTCTCCCCCACTAAGATGGACCCCCTGCTCGCCAAACCGGGTTTGATAACCTTTCGACAGGCGTTGAATAAATTGATGACACTGGGCGGCCTCGGCGGCTTGAATAATCTCTTTCTCAGACCGCTGCATGCCCATCCTAAGGTTCTCGTAAATAGTCTCGTGAAACATAAAACTTTCTTGGAAAACAAAGGAGACAGATTCCATAACCGTTTCAATGGGAAGAGTATTTACGGGGATGTTGCCAATGGTTATTTGACCTGCCTGTATATCCCAAAAACGGGCTACCAATTGTGCTGCCGTGGACTTACCGGCACCTGAAGGGCCCACGAAGGCAGTTAGACTGCCCTCCGGTAGGGTGAACGATACCTGATCTACTACTTTTGTTCCATTTACATAGGAAAAGTCAACTTCATTGAAGCGGATCTCCCAGCTTTTAGGGCGTGGAGTCTCCGTTTGAGATTCTTGCTCTTCGGCTGATAATAATTCGTCCATTCGCTGCACACCACGATTAATTAGGGTGACTTGCATGCCCATGGTAGCTAAGGAAAAAACCGGTTTGATGTAACCAACACCGAGTATCAGAAATAAAATAAAAGTGGGAAGCACAAGGCCGTTGTTGAGATATAAATAGGTGCCAAGTATCAATACAGGCAAAAGAGCGTTTGTAATAAAGCTCATAAACACGGCAAAAGGGGGGGCGCTTTTAAATAGCCACTTTATGCTGTTTTTGGCATATTCGTCCACTGCTCCACGGTATTGCTTGAAGCTATCTGCGGTTTGCCCGAAAATTTTCATGACAGGCATAGCTTTCACAAACTCTACGATACCTGCATTCATATCTTCTAGAGAACTGTGGTATTTCTTCATCATCTCTTTAGTATATGCCGAACTAAAAGTGACGGGTGTCCAAATAGCCAGAACTAAAAGGGGTAAAAAGCTAATGGCAGCCAAGCGCCAATCGACGTAAAACAGGTAAATGATAGTAACCACCGGAAGTGTAAATCCCTTAACAAAATCCGGGATTTGATGGGCAATAAATGTCTCAATCCGTTCGATGTCATCCGCTACAATTTTCTTCAATGCTCCTGAACTGTAGCTATTCACAAATCCCAGGGGAGCTTTCCCCAATTTAGCTGCCGTAAGTTTTCTCAACTCATATAAGATGTTAAAGGCCGCCACGTGCGAGGCCATGCCAGAGGCATACAGCAATACATAGCTACCGCAGGCACCAGCTATAGCCCAGACCAGATACTGCTCTATTTGGTCACTATTTAAAGGTGGATTTAAAAGCTCTCTGATGATATAATACACCAGAACGTACGGTACTAGGGCTAAAGCCGCATGTAGAATAGCGAGTAGGCCTGAAACTGCCAACAGGTATTTGCGCCTTCCGGCAATTTGCAGTAGCCTTACTATTCCATTAGGCTTTTTCATCGCCGTAAGGGGCTAAGTTGAATGCGCTATATCTCTATTTTAAAGGAAGATTTAATCGGTATTGGCGAATAACGGAGAAATGTTAAGCTTCTACCATTTCTTCAATCTCCTGTTCGACCTGAGCCAGCCATGCCTCAAGTCTAGGCTCGTTCATATCATACTGATTTTCAAAATCTAAAGCTAAGCCATAAAAGAAATCCTCATTATACAGCCCTTTTGATTCATCAAAATCGTAATCTTCATTGGGCCACATTCCGATGATATGACCGCCATTAGCCAGAATGACCTCTCCCAGAATACCCAGACCGTCTACAAAGTACTCAGCATAACCTGTCTGGTCTCCAAGACCAAACATGGCCACCACTTTGCCTGAAAAATCTATGGTTTTGAATTCTTCATAGAAGTCTTCAAAATCGCTTTGCAGGTCTCCGTCATACCATGTGGACAAACCTATGATGATGATATCGAACCGATCGTAGTCCGCAACAGTCATATTACAAGCTTCTATCATTTCAATTTCTGAAATTTTCCAGAGCTCTTTTAAATGATGTGCTATCCCCTCTGTATTTCCCGTATCCGAACCATAAAAAAGTCCTACCTTGTTTTCAATATAAAATGACATATTTCTTTTATTTTTTGCAAATTTCGTTTTCTACTGTCTTAGTATCAATAGTTAGAACTAGTGATTTTTATTTGTTATCTATTTTTCGAAATACAAATTAGATTGATAAAATATAATTCCGGCGATTATTCAACAATAAATTTGCCTTTCATAAGTCCCCAATGGCCCGGAAAAGAACAAACAAAGTCGTAAGTGCCTTTACCAGGGGCAATAAATGTGACCGTTGTTGACTCTCCACCTCCAATTAATTCCGTGTGTGCAATGACATCGTTGCCCTCGGGAATGTAGTCATTTTCTTTTGCGGAAAAAGCCCTTGCCGCAAAAGAAGCTATATCGGTTGCCGGTTTAAGAATAACCAAATTATGTCCCATAACCTCCTTAGCTAGCTTCCCCGTGTGATTGAGTGTAAGCGCTATTTTAGCACCGGCCACCGCACGGATCACCTCTTTATCATAACGCATAATATCATCGCTATTGACGGTAATTTTAATGATGCCGTTTTCATCCATGGTCGGAGCGGCGTTGGCCGGGTTTTCCTCAGATGCACCAGACTCATTTGATTGGCCGCCGCAGGCACTGAGCAGGATTATCAATATACTCATACACATAGTGCTGACCATCAGTTCACGTATAAGTTTCATAGCCTTTCGTTTACGCCACAAAAATACATGCTACGGGTGTAATACATTAGTTATTGCCCGGAAATCGCAAAGTTAAATCACTTTAGGCCATATCGAACAAGTACCTTTTGGGCGAGATAACCTTTACCTCCATCATAAACCTGAGTCCAGCCGTTTTTCTTTAAATATTTTACTAAATAATGGTTCAATAACCCGTGAGACACAAGTATTGTTTTTCCGTTTTTTGCAGCATCTTTTTCAAGTAGCACCGCGGCTGCTTTCGCCCTTGCTTTGGCTTTTGAAAAACTTTCTATTCCCTTCTTGTTAAAACCCAAAAACCATAAGATCCGTGAACCGGTAAGCCAGAATTTAAGGCCAAGTTTGACATTGGGAAAAGCAAATATCTTTCGTTCAAACTCTCGAAATAATGAATCAGGTCGTTGCAGGTCTTTTTGATTGAAAACCAATTCTGCTGTAGCAATAGAGCGAGGTATGGAGCTGGTATTAATTACACTAAGTTCACCCGGTTCAATCACTACCGGAATAAATTCAGGCGGGTAGATGCCAACGGAGTCATACTCTTTTATGAACTGGATGGCTTCTTTTCGTTTTCTAGATCCTTTCTTATTTAGGGCAGGTTCCCCGTGCCGCAATAAAATAATCTGTGAAAGCTCAG
>JBCCIX010000076.1:0-12679 GCA_039028075.1 Bacteroidota bacterium
GTAATCTCTCCATTACCTCTAATGTTCTGCTGCCACGGCACAAATAACATAATAAAGAAGACAATGCTCAAACCAATCAACCAGCGCGCCAAGTTGCGTCCGGAGCTTGGTGTTTTCAGCGTCTTGAGTGTATATAGCTGGGTGTCTGTTAATTTTTCCTGCAATTTCATGACTAATTAATGATTGCGTTAATTTTGCCTGACTTGACCAATTCTTCAAAAGAGTCATCTGCGGTTAGTTCACCATTCTCCAATAATAGCACCCGGTCACAAGCCGCCATAATTACCGGATCGTTAGATACCGCTAATAAAGTCCAAGGGTGCTCCGGCTGGGTTAACATCCGCATTAAATCCAAACGCTCGGACTTTAGAAAATCATTAAAAAAATCGTTTAATATCAATAAATTGGGGCGCTTAGCCAGACATCTTGCCAAAATGATCTTGTTAACCAAGCTTGTGGCTATACCCTTACCTCCGGCAACCATGTTTGTATCTAAACCGTCCGGCATACTGTTAATTTCATCCGCTATTCCCACCAGATTAATAGCCCAGATGGCATCGGCAGGCTGTGCACTAGGTTTTGCTAATAGGATATTTTCAATGATCGATCCTTCAAATATATCTTCTTGAGATACATTTTTACCAATCTTATCCCTGAGGTTTGCCAAATCAAGATCACGTAACGAAAAGCCATCCATCGTAACTATGCCTTCATAGTTTGTATTTATACCCGATATGGTATTCGTAAGTACCGTTTTACCTGACGCGCCACCTCCTGAAATACAGATCCGTTCGCCGCCCTTAATTTCGAGATCCACGCCTTTTAAAGCATAATTGGACTGCCCGGGAAATTTGTATTTCAAACCTTTGGTCTTAATATCAAAACCGCGGTTCAGCAAAGCCTTCGGAAAATCAATACCCCCGCTTTTTTCAAGAGGCAGGTCAGTAACATGCGATATTTTATCCACTGCCGTTAGCATGTCATATACCACGTCCATGTACATGATTATTTTTTCAACCGAACTCAAGGTAAGAATAATAATTACCTCAGAAGCCACAAACTGTCCTAAAGTAATCTCACGTTGAATTACCAAAACTGTTCCTATGATCAGTAAACCCCCTGTAACTAACGCTTTGAATAGGAGAATAAATGCATATTGGCTGATTAATATACCGAAATGTACCTTTCTATTTTTTAAATAATTGTTAACATTATAATCCGTCTTTTTAATTGGCAAGGGGGTATTACCAGAAAGTTTAAATGAATTAATCGTTCGTGCGAGTTCCTCCAGCCAATAGACTACCTTATATTTAAATTTTGACTCTTTAATCGAGGAATTCAGGCCCCGGGGACCAGTAATATAAAAGATCAGCACTAAAGAACCAACGAGTAAAAGGCTGAAAAAGACGAAAAAAGGATGATAAAATGAAAGCAATATCAAACCGAATAGTATCTGTATCACACCGGCTGAGAGATCAATTAAAAGCTTTGGCAATCCCTTTTGAATAGTTAACACATCGAAAAACCTATTCATCAACTCCGGAGCATGGTGCTGTAATAACGCCTCCATTTTTATTCTAGGTACTCTAAACGCAAATTCAAAAGCTGCTTTAGTAAACACCCTGCGTTGCAAATATTCCACCAGTGTTATCTGCATCACTTGTAAACCTCCTGTAGCCAAAACGCCTACGATCACAAGGGCGATGAGCACATACACCGAGCTAAAGACTACCCCACCTGAAATCAGTGAAACCGTAGCCTGGATACCCAGAGGCAGGGTAAGGCTGATAAGCCCTATTAAGACCGCATAAATGTAGACATAAGAAATATCCTTTTTCTCTTCCGAGAGCAATCGGAAAAGCCGCTGAACCGGATTCAGCTTTTTCAACTGTTCACCTTCCTCAGGGTCATCGCTAACCAAACTTTTGTAGGCGAATACCCCTAAAAACGAGACATTGTCATTCTCTGAATAAAGCTCCGGAAAATAAGATTCACCGCACTCCTTAGCCTCCGAACTATCTTCGAAAAGTTGTAAAACCTTTAGCTTTTGCTTTTCCTTGAAGAAAATGATGGGAATGAGCTTTTCTTCGGCTTCCTCAAAAGCGACAAGTGGGATTTCTACTTCATTGATAAAGGCTTTAAATTCATCCCTACTTAAGTTGTTTTCAATAAAGATTATGCGTTGCTTATTTGCGGCTTCAGTGAGATCACGCTTAAATTCATTTACCTCATCTTTATCGTATTCCCTAGGTGAGCTATCTAATTCAGACAGCGTGAAACCGTCAAAATCTTGCCCTAGTAGATAAGCTGATTCCCGGATTGTTTGTATAATCTGGTTACTATTCATAATCTGGCAATTATCTACCTAACACTTAATGGTATTAAAAACCATGGTGATTAAAAACTCCATGTTTTTTTGGTGCAGGTCGTCTTTGGTGGTATCAAAATCCGTTAACGAAGGTA
Organism: Bacteroidota bacterium; assembly: GCA_039028075.1. Lineage (GTDB taxonomy): Bacteria > Bacteroidota > Bacteroidia > Cytophagales > Cyclobacteriaceae > Fulvivirga. The sequence continues at coordinate 2,464 of JBCCIX010000076.1, forward strand.
AATGTTGTGCATAGAAAAGTTGCTGATGACCGGCCTGCAAGGCGGTACTAATTAACGAGTGAGCAAATTCGAACTCAGGATTAATCTCCAAGATAAAAGTGGCTATCTTGTGGCAGAGAGACTTAAATCCTCTGAAAAGACCCTCTTTATTATCTTCATCCACTTGTTTCGTTAAATACGTTTTATCGGACTCGGCTATAACAATCCTGTAGAGTGCTTCCTCGTCAATTTGCGGAAAAAAGGGATCCGTCATCTTTTTTTCCGAGACGATGCCGAGTGCTATCTCTAATTTTCGTTCAGGATCTGTAATATTCTGGGTGCCAAAATCAATTTTATATTCAAGCCAATTCCAATACCAGGCAATCATGTAGACAAGGAGGCGGTGTTTATTCTCAAAGTAGCGATAAATAGAGGCTTCGGTAGAATCAATACGCATTGCTAACTTTTTGAAAGTAAAACCTTCAAAACCAAGCTCGTCAATCATTTTGATACTCTCCTGAACAATCTTGCGTCCTAGTTCCGTATCTTGAGGATCTCGCAGAAAGAGATTCTCACTCATAAGTAACTGTAAAGTAGCCATGTAGCTCGTGAGTTAATTAACTAACAAATTAAATAGTAATACTATCAATTATGATAAGTGAATAACGAGTAAGGATCGAAAAAGTTCGTAATTGTGTAAATATTATGAGCCCAAAAGTATTTTCAACAAGCTCTTATTTTCTCCTTTTTGTTTGATCACCAACATGAGATGTTCGGTATCGTTTTCATTCATATGCTCAGACACACTACCCAATAGGGTAGCGGCCGCAAAATTCTCACCTTTGGAGCCTAAAATGATAAGATCAGGCGCATATTCATTCACCCAGCCCTCAACGGCATGTCCTACATCCTGTCCTCTTTCTATGCTCGCCGTATGAGGTACTAAAGAAGTGGAATCTTGGTTAAAACTGTCAATGTATTCTGTCAATTTATGTTGGGCATACGAGGTGAGCTTTTTATCGATCTCTTTTCTCTTCTCCAAAATTTCGTTCACCTCATGAACCGTCTCAAATACTTGACTTAAATATTTGGTAGCATCTTGATATACGTGCAACAAATGAACTTCTTTCGTGTGATATGCTTTAGCCGCTGTAAGGCCCAAATCTATTGCCATTGAAGAGTGATCTGAAAAGTCAGTGGGCACCACTATCGAGCGTATTTCTTCTTTTATGATCTCCGGAATAAAGAGTACGCTGCAAGGTGCTTTACGCAGTAACTTTTTATGGATTACACCTTGTCGCTTTTTACTTTTGTGACCTAATACAATTAAGTCTGCGCTCAACCTATCCGATAATCTTAAGATTTCAGTAACCGGGTTACCTTCCAGGACATGGACCGTAACATTAGTGTCTGAAAGAGGATATTTTTTTACCAAGCCATTGATCCTGACTTCAGTATCAACCAAATCCGGTAGGTGTAAGTCAGGAATATCATCAAGGACGTCTTTGGGGAAGTTTGGCTTGCTGGTGACATGCATCAAATGGATCTCAGTAGGTCCGAATTTTTTAGCAATTTGAGCAAGGTTCTGAATTATATATTCATCTGTGGCAGTTAAATCGAGACCTACCACCCACTTGCTAAACATTTCCATTACTTTAAAATAATAGTTTTACTATAATCACAAATAGTTAAACAATCATACATTTGCAATGTTCCGCCAAGGAGAGAAAAGTATGAGCATTGATATTATATTACAAAATCTTCTCAATCCGGCTGTACTCTTCTTTTTTTTGGGTCTAATCGTAGTTTTTATAAAGTCTGACTTAGACATTCCTCAGCCCATACCGAAGTTTTTATCGCTTTATTTATTGTTATCCATTGGACTCAAAGGAGGTGTAGAACTTGCGCACAGTGGAATAACAGAAAATGTACTAGTAACGCTGGGCGTGGCCGTGCTGATGGCCTTCCTAGTGCCGGTATATTCGTTTTACGTTCTAAAAAAAAAGACCTCTGTCTATGACGCAGGAGCCATTGCCGCCACCTATGGCTCCATCAGCGCCGTAACGTTTATAACTGCCACCGCTTTTTTAAAAGACTTGGAGGTAGTTTATGGCGGGCATATGGTGGCAGCTATGGCACTTATGGAATCACCGGCCATCATTGTAGGTGTCTTATTAATCAATATCTATAGAAATGATAATAAAAATGGTAATTCTAATAATTACAAGGGCATACTTAAGGAAGCACTCACTAACGGTTCGGTAGTATTAATCTTAGGCAGTTTGGCAATTGGTTTATTAGGTGGAGAAAAAGCGGGAACAGCGTTGGCCCCATTTACCGACCATATCTTCAAAGGAATGCTTACCTTATTCTTATTGGATATGGGGATTTTGGCTGGGAAACGTATCAAATCGCTACGGCTTGCCGGAAAGTTTTTAATTGGATTCAGTATACTGGTACCAATTTTCAATGCTTTCTTAGGGATCATTATCTGTTGGGCTTTAGGTATTAGTGTAGGAGACTCCCTGCTCTTAGTTGTCTTACTAGCAAGCGCCTCTTATATTGCCGTGCCCGCAGCTATTCGTCTCACCGTTCCGGAGGCTAATCCTGGTTTATATGTACCGATGTCGCTTGCTATTACATTTCCCTTTAATATTGTTATTGGCATACCTGTTTATTATCATATTATCCAATGGCTAAATTAATACGGCATGAAAGATCTTAAGCGAGTAGAAATAGTTACAGGTACCCTGGACACGCCCAAGGTAATATCCATTTTGGAGGAAAATAAGGTATCTGGTTATACTATGATCAAAAATGTTTTGGGAAGTGGAGAAAAAGGATTTCAAGATGGCGAAGGACTGCATAATGCATTTCAAAATACATATATTATCGTCGCTTGCTCCATGGAGGAGTTTGATACTATTAAAGAACCGCTCCGGAAGGTTTTATCCAAATCAGGTGGGGTATGCCTGGTAAGTGACGCAAAGTGGCTCGTGCATTAGATTCAGTTGCCAATATTAATCTTTATGGAAGGTGCTAATTCATTCCTGTACTGTTCCAGATAGATATTCGGAATAGGATTTTGATTGATATCCAAGTATTTCAATTTTTTCATCTTACGCATAGAGGTGGGTATATTTTGCAAACGATTATTGTTAACGTATAAATACTCAAGGCCTCTCATTCTCGTTATGTTTTCAGGTAAAATTTCCAGATCGTCGTTCTCTAAATGCAATTCCTTTAGTGACATTAGTTCAGACAGAATATCCACACTGGATTCAATATCAAGATCAGAATCATCGTTTATGTAAAGGACTTCCAAGCTAGGCAAGTATCGCAGCGCGTCAGGTACTGTTCGAATTGGATTACCTGATAAATCAATTACTCTGAGTTTTCTTAGCTCTTTGATCTTTGAGGGCAGGTCCTGAATACCATCGTATTTCAAATCCAAAACCTCCAGAGATTTCAGGGATTGAAGTACATCAATGGTCGAGTCAATATCCAAGTCCTTGATATTTGATAATTGAAGAGTAGACAATTTATCGAGCTTTGAAAATGAATTGGGTAATTGTCGCAGCCGGGTGTTTGAAAGGTTCAGATATCTCAAATTTGTAAGATTTCCAATCTGCTCCGGAAGGGTAACTATGGATGAATTGGAAAGGTCTAGATATTCAAGGTTTTCAAACTGGAATAATACGTCAGGAATATTTATCAGAGTATCTTCATGTAATTCCAGCCACTTCACATCAAAAGGCGCTTCCATAGCTTCATCCAGATTCATAAAACGTTTTACAGCCTGACCTTCACTCTTTAACGAAGTGAGTAAAACCAGTAACATAGTCAATACAACTATGTAGCCTACTACAAACCTTTTTAGCTTTCTTTTCTTCATTGGTTATCTCATTTTACCCGTTCAAGACCTTTATTTTGAAAGCCTGCAAGGGATAATTGAGCTTCAACTATCCACTTACAGGCTCGCCTAACAAAACAATTACTTAACCTTGATCACGTCTTAGTTCCCTTTAATTTCATTCATTAGCAAGGGCGCATTTCCGTCAGTAATAATGACCTTAGAATTTGGCGAGGTAGAAAGCTGCTTAAAAGCCTCTATACTCTGCCATTTCAAGATTTCCTGACTTAAGCCTTCCGATATTACTTTTTGAGCATCTCTAATACCTTCTGCCTCCACCAACTTTCGCTTGGCCTCAAGTTTCTCCCGTTGTAACAAAAACTCCATACGCTGAGCATCTTGCTCGGCCTCAAGCTTTTCCTCAACAGCCCGAGCAAGTCCTTGAGGCAATTGAATAGTCTTTAAAAGTACGGTTTCGATCTCAAATCCTCTACCTCCTAGTAAGGAATCCATTTGTTGGGTAATCTCCCGTTCTATAACGGCGCGTTGTGCAGTGTGCATATCCTTAGCAAAGAAACGTGAGCATACATCTGCCGCAGCCGATCTGAAGACGCTCGTTATCACCACCTCTTCGTAATTGGCTCCAATATTCTCAATAATGTCTACGACGTTTTCCGGTTTTATCCGATAAAGAATGGATATAATGGCGCCTACATTTAACCCTTCTTTCGAGGGTAGATTAGATGTAATCTCAATATTTGTTGTTCTCACCGGCACTTTAATCACTTTTGCCGTTAGGGGGTTAAAACCAACAGCGCCAGGTTGGTATGTTTTTTCTTGTAGCTTACCCAGCCTTCTTTTGATACCTACTTCACCCTGTCGGACCACCGTGCAGCTAGCTAGCAACGCTGCAGCCATTAACATTAACATCATCCTCTTTTTCATAACAGTATAGTTTAGTTTATAAATAGCTCCTTTTCAGGAGGCGTTCGATTCAAAGAATCTTTCTTAGGAAGGATAACTCTTTCTTTTAGGTAAGCAGGGTTGATTTCTAAAGCTTTCAAATAATCAGCTCGGGCTTCTTGATACTTATGCTGAAGCATAAAAACCTTGGCACGATTTAGGTAGCCTTGTACCTCATTGGGGTATTCTTCTATGGATCTTGTAAAGTAAAAAACGGCCTGGTCGTAATCTTGCTGTTGGAGCTTAGTGTGACCTGCACGAACCCATTCATTGTAAAAGGTACCGGCCGATGCGGTTGAACATCCTAAAAAAATAATTAGTATTATTAATTTTGATAGTTGCATGACTATATATATTAATAGTAATACTATTATATACGATTGCTTTCACTCAGGGTTACATAAAACCACCTTTATTTAGGTTTAAGCATAAAAAAACCATCCATGGAAATCATGGATGGTCGTTTAATAGTAGGTAAAACATCTATTCTCCCTGTCCTAAAGAGAAGCCCCTTTGTCCATTAAACCGATATAAGTTCTCCGTCTTTATAACGTCAAAGTCTTTTTGATTTAATTTCGATAGCAAGTCTATAACTTGTTCATAATTTACAGGCTTATATTCAATAGCTGGCGAATTTAAATCTACATCACTGCTCACAAAACGACACCTCCAGTGATCTGTACAGAAAGTTTCTGGAATGCCGTCAGGATATACTTTCACACCTCTATTCGTTATCATTTTCAACTTAAGCCCAAAAGCGTCAACCCGATTTAAGGATTCACCTAACGTATTAGCATCCTCAGCTCGCCAATCCAAGAAAACATCAACACCCACCAATTCTTTAATGGAAGTGGCTCGCTGGTACCCGGGTATAACAATGGTGCCATTACCTTTAGCAATACTACTTTGCTTTAAAGTCTCAGGTTTGCTGCCTATTCTTGCTATTACTTCGTCCGCAAAGTCTTTGGTTCCTACCTTTCTTCTACTATTTCCTTCAGAAAAGATATCCGAAGTATGTATTCCTTCCTCAATTGTAGCCAATAGCGCATTTTGGATTCTATCTGCTACATCATTCTGTCCAATGTGGGCAAGCATCATTACCGCTGCATTGATAAGGCCGCTAGGGTTAGCCACATTCAGCCCGGCAATATCCGGCGCTGAACCATGAATAGCCTCAAACATGGCCACTTCGGTACCGACGTTAGCTGATCCTGCCAATCCTACGGAACCGGCGATCTCCGCTACCACGTCAGACACTATATCTCCGTATAAGTTAGAAGTCACTATTACATCATAATCCTGAGGTCTGGCCGCAACGCGGGCAGTGGCGATATCAATGATCTGAACATCTTTTTGTATATCCGGATATGCTTCACCAATCTCGTCAAATACGCGGTGAAATAATCCATCGGTTAACTTCATGATGTTATCTTTAACCATACAGGTCACCTTCTTACGCCCGTAGGCTTTAGCATACTCAAAAGCATATCGAACTATGCGCTCACAACCTGGTCGCGTAATTAATTTCAAACACTGCACAACATCTTCAGTCTGCTGATGTTCTATACCGGCGTACAGATCCTCTTCATTTTCTCGGATCACAACAATGTCCATTTCAGGAAAATTCGTTTTTACAAAAGGGTGCAGAGATAGCACAGGCCGTACATTGGCAAATAAACCTAAGGACTTTCTAAAAGTGACATTAAGACTTTTATAACCTTTACCTTGAGGCGTGGTAATAGGTGCTTTTAGAATTATTTTATTCAGCCTTGCTGTTTCCCATGCTTTGTCAGTAATGCCGGACGTGTTACCAGACGAATACACTGACTCTCCGATATCAATAAATTCAGGTTCTATATTAGCACCTGCCGCTTCGAGGATCTTGAGAGTCGCCTCCATAATTTCAGGTCCTATGCCATCGCCCTTTGCGACCGCAATTTTAACAGCCCGATCCAGACTGAAATTATAACCATTGGCTTCTGCTGTGAGATTATTCATTTGATTTTTGTGATAGTATTATTATCATAAACATAGGCATCCATAAAAAGTTTGTTTTGTTCGGATTAAAGCGAACTATTTTGTGTGAGGTATCAGGGGCCTTCTTTCGACTCAACGCTTTGAGCAAATAAATCAAAAATAATGGCGTATTTATAGGCTAGGTTTTTATACCAACTGTAACGCCCTGAAGCGCCTCCGTGGCCACTCGAGAGATCGGTTTTCAAGAGCAGTAAATTATCGTCCGTCTTATTCGCACGAAGTTTTGCAACCATTTTAGCAGGCTCCCAATAACCTACCCTGGTATCGTTCAAACCGGTTACGAATAGCATGTTTGGATAGTTTTGTGCTATTACATTATCATAAGGGCTGTAAGACTTCATGTATTTGTAGTATCTTTTGTTTCTGGGGTCACCCCATTCATCGTACTCCAAAGTAGTTAATGGCAGCTTAGTATCTAACATGGTATTAATTACATCAACAAAAGGCTTTTCCAGGATTATCAGTTTGAATAAATCCGGTCTCATGTTCGCCACTGCACCCATCAGCAGACCTCCTGCACTGGCACCTTCGGCTACTATTTCTCCTTTTGTAGCATAATTTTCCGCGATCAAATATTCTGCACAATCGATAAAATCCGTGAAGGTATTTTTTTTCTCCAGCAGCTTCCCCGCTTCGTACCATTGCCTTCCCATATCGTCACCACCACGTACATGGGCAATGGCATATACAAAACCGCGATCCAAAAGGCTAAAAACCGTGTGGTTGAAATAAACATCCATACCTGAACCATACGAACCGTACGAGGTTAGATAGAGACGCTTATTTTTGGCCTTCTTTCCCGCGCTCCATCTGCGGTATACGAGGGTGATTGGTATTTTAGTTCCGTCTTTAGCTTCAGCCCATACCCGTTTCACATCAATAAACTTAGAAAAGGGCATGTTTGGCACCTTCTGGATTTTCACTAACCGTTTCTTTTTAGTGCCCATATGGTAGTTAAATGTAGTGACAGGCGTCTTCATAGATTGAAACCGTATCTGCAGGGTATCTGTATTGGTGTCCGGGTTATATCCAAAGCCTACATTATAAACGTCTTGTTTGAACTTTATGTAATGTTCATTACCCGTGGCATTCTCTATAATTTTGATGTTGTTCTGAGCTTCGGCTTTTTCCCTGATCACGGTGTAATTGTCAAACTTCAAAAAGCCATTGATCAAAATCCCTTTGTTATGTGGAATATATTTCTTCCATTTACCTGACATTTCTACCGCTGTATCCGTCTGGAGAATTTTGAAATTGAGGGCATCTTTATTGGTATATTTAAAAAATTTGGTTTTGTAATCTGAAATCGAATAGAGATGGTTCTCTTCCCTTGGTGCTATTAATTTAAAATCATCATCCGGTTGATCTACTCTTAAAAAGCGTACTTCCGAGCTCGTACTACTGCTGGTACTTAAATAAATGAATTGCTTAGAGCGTGATTTATATAGGCTAACCGAAAAAGTTTTGTCTTCTTCTTCATAGACCAGTTCATCTGCCTTCTGTGAGATGCCCAGTACATGTCTTTTCACCTTAAACGTTCTATTCGTTCGGGGTTCTTGCTCTACGTATAATACGGTACTATTATCCACCCAAACTATTCCCGCCGTATTTAGCAGGGAATCTGTCAAGAGTACACCCGTAGATAAATCCTTAAACTTTAGGGTCGCCTTGTCGCTGCCGGTGGTATTTTCATAAAACGCCATGATTTTGGTATCGGGACTTACGTTAATACCTCCGGCGCTATAGTATTCTTTACCTTCTGCCAATTTGTTGACATTCAGCAACACCTCTTTTTGTTCTTTACCCTCCCTTCTACGGTAGTAGATGGGATATTCGTCCTCAGAAGTGTAAGTCGTAAAATATTCGTAACCATTTTCCCGGGTAGGCAGCGATTCATAATTCTTTTCTACCCGGCTAGTGAGTTCCTCAAAGAGATCTCTTTGCACCTTCCTAAGTGGTACAAAGTAGTTATCAGCGTATTTATTTTCTGCCTCTATGTAGTTCATTACCTCATTATTACTTGAAGCTGAACGCGTGTCTTTTAACCAAGCATAATCATCTGTAAGTATCTCTCCGTGAATCCGGGTTTTTTCAGACTTTTTTTGAGCTATCGGTGGCACAATAGTTTCATCTCGCTTATGTTTATCTACAAATTGCTTTTCCAACGGTTTTAGCGATTCCATATCTGCTCTTATGTCATTGGGAATAGCTGCAGTGGGATTCTCAGCCAAATAGGTTTCCCAAAATTCATTATTGTATTCTAAGGGCAGGTCGTACAACTGATTCGAATTTATATTGGCAAAAACCTCATCCCGCTTAAACTTTAGTATACTGTCCCGTTGAACATTTTTAATCACTACCTCTGCTACCGCGGCATAGGGTGTGGTAGTATTTGTGACGGTGTCTTTGTAAATAAATTCATCTTCATGACGTAACCGCTTCAAAAAGTAGCGATCTTTTATTTTGCCATATTCAGCCTCCAGCTTATAGTCAAAATGCTTAATAGCCATAGCGGTAAAGCCACAGAAATATTTTTTAAGGTTGTTCGGGACACTACATTCGTACTTAACGATGGCCAAATCATCCTGATTGATGTAAATTTTTCCTTTAAGAAGCTTATTTGTATTGGCAGCTCTCCACTGCTTATTATTCTTTTTGCTTTCTAAAGCATCCAATTTCTCTGATGTGATTTTGGTTTTGAATGTGATCAAATAAAGCCATTCCCCATTCTCATCCTGCACCTCGCCCAATTCATACTGAAAACGCTTGAACATTTTATTTCCTAAAAAGCTGTCCTGAAATTTAATTCTATCTCTGCCCAATAAACCCAGCGGACCTCCTTCAATATTGGCATGCATCCTGGTCTTTGTAAGGTCATAACTCGATCTGGAATCAATTACTTTAAGCTGATCTTCTTTCAAAGTACGATGGGCAAAGTGGAATCTATGCAGCCTGGAGCCCGCATACGTGTTGTAGTTGCTTAAAGAACCGCTTGCCCCTACCCATACATTGCCATAGTCCTTCCACTTGTATTTTTTGTTCTGGTAAGGTGCGTAGTGATACTTGCACACCGCATCTGCATATTTAATGTAGGCTCCATTTTCCCTAATGGTCTCCCTGTAGTACGCGTCCATTAGAACCGCTGTGTTTGCATAATTATCCGGTATTTTCCTGATGACCTTTTTAAGTAATGCCTTTGGACTCATGGGCTTTCTCGGGGTAATCACCACCTCATTCAGCATTTTTACATCTGGTTTTAACTTAATTATTATTTTGTCCCGGTTTCGGAGAGACTGAATAGAAATGACCTTTTTTTCATAACCAACATATGAGAATAATAACTCGTCGTTGACATACTGCGGCGGAATAGTAATCGCAAACCTA
>JBCCIX010000077.1:0-12671 GCA_039028075.1 Bacteroidota bacterium
AGACGTAAAAATCAGAATCTATGGTAGCAATCTCCCGAACAGGCCCATGAAATACCGTGCAAAATAAGCCTTTCTAAAGCTAAAACTGATGTTTTCGGCATGACTACCTGACTTATATCGAACCCTTGTTACATAGGACCCAAGATAATCACTTTAGACCAAAGACTTATCCAGATGTTTGGCAAGCCAACTCTCAAAATCAAGATAGTCTAATATATTGGACCGCTGATCTTCGGTGTGATGTCTAAAAAGCGTAACCGAGAGTTTTTCAAAAAGAGAGGGGTACTTATGCCTAGGAGACAGACTCAGTTTAGAAAAGAACTTCAATAATTCCTTTTCAAATGAGAAAGGCGCGCCCCTACGTTTCTTCAAAAAACGTCGGGTGTTATCTACCGCATACCGCAACAACGTGATATTTCCCAATTCGAAATGGATCATGAGAAACAGAAAGCGAGCATACGTCTGCAGATCGGTTCGTTCATCGCCAAAGTTGGTATTCAGGATTTTATTGATACTGACCAAAGAGGCCGAATATTCGCTCAATTGAAAATGGATATAGCCGAATTGGTAATAAAATGAGAGCAGGTAATTGTTGGGGATTACGTGAGTTTGAATCAAATGCGTAATTTCAGCCATCAGATTTTCTGCCCTACTCCAATCTTTAAGGTCGCGGTACAGCTCTAACTCCACATTGTAGGTTTTCACGAACATTCTCAATATGTAGCTCTGCTTCTTTAAGCCGTACTTTTCCGGTATTTCCCTGATCTTATTGAGCACAGTGAGTGCCGCATCGGTCTCTTTATTATAAAGCATCATACCCATCAGGTTATGCAATGTGGTGAGATAACCTTCAGGGTTTTCTTTAATCCTGTGAGGCTGTTCTTCCATGAGCGCAATAAGCTCTGCCAGTACCTTTAGGCCTTCCGGACTGTTATTAGTAACCGTAAACAAAATGTATTTGAGATGGTAGAAGAGGACAAGTGCCGCAAAAGACTTCGCTTCAGATGTGCTTTTTAAGAGATGATGGTTCCGATAATGCTCCATTTTTTTTAGGTCTAGGAGGTCGGAAGTCATGAGTTCTTCAACAAAAGCATGGTATTCGTGAAGATTATTAAGCAACGCCAAAACCTCTCTCTCTTTACGGACTACCTCACCTACAGCTTGCCGATTACTTGACTTTGGAAGCGAGTTGATCACCCTTTTCTCCCAATGCAGAAACTCGAGCAGCAAATTAAAGCTCTCATAGTTAATGGCGATGGCCTTGCCCTTTTTGATCTTGGTCTGGCATAAATCGTAAAGTTCTTTTTGAAATAAAATTTCGATTTCCAGAAGCAGGTGCAGAAGTTCAGAATGCCTGGTTTTACCTTCAGTGAATGACTTCAGGCTTTTCAGGATCAGTTTTCCCAGATAGTGCTTGGTTACCGCAAGGTCAGAACCACCGGTTTCAATATTCTCGGGGTACCCTTTGTCAATGGCTTTAAAGACGTTCAAATACTGCTTATCCCCGGATTGTAAATTCGTAAACAGACTTACATACCGTTTTTCCGACTTCTCCAGTGAGTGTATAAGTTCTTTTAGCGCTCCCTGTTTTGCCATAGCCTTTTAATTTTTAGATGCAAAAAACAGCTTATTAATTGATTTTAAATAAATAAAAATACTTCTATGCTATTTTGGCCTTCTAATTTATGATCAATTTTAATCATTTTTTTGTCTAATCAAATACTACATTTGGTTATCGATAACTAAACATGTGGCCACCGACGAATCAAAAGGAACCAGAAAAAAGAAATTATTTTAAACAACACTATTATGGCAAATGCAATTAACTGGTTTGAGATACCAGCGAACAATCTCGAAAGGGCATGTACATTTTACGGTAAGGTATTAGGTCAAGAAGTACACACTCAGGAAATAGGTGGTTTTACCATGGGCTTCCTGCACGACGGCCAGGATGGGGTAGGAGGGGCTTTGGTAGCCGGTGAAGGCTATGTCCCATCGGCCGAAGGTGCATTGGTTTATCTCAACGGGGGTACCGACCTAAGCGACCCCTTAAACCGCGTGGAAGCGGCCGGTGGTAAAGTAGTACTACCCAAAACCAAAATCACGGATGAGGCGGGATATTTTGGCATGTTCATAGACTCTGAAGGGAATAAAGTAGCCTTTCATTCACCCGCTTAGAATATCAGTTTCAATACAGTCGTCCGACCATTCCATCTGGTCCGACGACTAAAACAAAAAGCCTATGAGCTATTTTACTAAGAACTTTATCCAATTTTTCACGGATCTGGAAAAAAGCAATCAAAAGGAGTGGTTTGCTGAAAATCGGAAACGCTATGAAACTGCCGTTAAAAAACCACTTTATAGTTTTGTAAATGAAATGATAGGACGGATTAACGCTAAAGATACTGAAGTACAGATCCAGGCTAAAGATGCCGTTACCCGGATAAATCGGGACATACGGTTTTCTCCGGATAAAACACCTTACAATACACATATGGGCGCGGTTATTTCGTCGGCAGGGCGAAAGGATAAAAGCGTACCGGGCGTTTTTCTTCGGCTGGATACTAGCGGTATTCACGTTTTTGGAGGGGCTCATGGCATAAGCACCCAGCAGATCGCTAAAGTAAGGATTGCCATTGCCGAAGACCCTGAAGGGTTTATGCGACTTATCACACACAGAACCAGAATTCGTGAAGAAATTTGGGGAAATTAAAGGGGACAGGAATAAGCGTATGCCCAAGGAATTTGCAGATCTGGCTGAGCAGTACCCCATCATAACTTACAAATCATTTTATTACGTCGGTAAAATCGAGGCAAAGCACCTCAACGCGGAAAATCTTCCGGAGCTGGTAATGGACTATTGGCACACGGCCCGGCCTGTCAAGGATTTTCTAACCAAAGCGCTGTACTAATGGCCTACGATGAGTTTTTAGCCGAGCGAGTAAAAACCGTTTTGAATCAAAAAAAGGTGATTACCTGGAAAAGAAAATGATGGGCGGTTTGTGTGTCATGGTGGACGATAAAATGTGTGTCGGTGTAGTCAAAGATCAACTTATGGCTAGAATTGACCCTGACATTTATGAAGATATACTGAATAGAAGAGGAAGCAAGGAAATGGATTTTACAGGACGGCCTATGAAAGGCTTTCTGTTTATTAAACCTGAAGGTGTTGATCTCGATGATGATCTTGAGTATTGGATAAACCTATGCCTGGAATTCAATCCCAGGGCCAAAGCCAGTAAAAAAAGAAAGAACCTTAAATAAAGACGTTGGTAAGATAGTTATTTCTAACGTCACGGTAGATGTAGAAATCAGAGTCTATTGTAGCAATCTCTAAGATTTTTAACGTTTCGGAGATAGCCACTAATGAAGCATCTGCCAAATCCATAGGTACATCGCTAAATTTCTCCGTCAATGCGGCCATCCTAAATAAATGCTGATCGCTAAGGTTTACCACTTGGAGACCGCCTCGATTGATCCATTCCAAAAAGCTAAGCTGGGCTTTTACACTAAAATCAAGCATGTGTGAAACTTCCGTGATCACCGGCCATGTCGTGGAAAGGTAACCATGAAACCCTTTCATAAACCGAAGTGCTTTTAAATGATATTGGTCACTCCTATCGAACAGGGCAATGAGCGGTCCGGCATCAACGAGAATGTTTCTCACTTAGCTTTTTCTTAAGCTTTAACTTGTAGGTAGAAGAGTTATCTGTAGCGCTGCTGCCCTCCTGCCCGAATAGATCGCTACCGAGCTCATAAGGCCTACTTAAGGACTCTTTACGACTAAAGTATTCGGCCAAAGCCTCCTTTACGACAGAAGTTTTAGACATATCGCTAAGCTCACTGTACTTGCTGAGCTTCTCTTCCATTTCTTTACTTAATCTTACGTTTAACATGATTTTTAATTGTAATACAAATGTATTACAATTACACGTGTATTCCTAGAAATCGTCGGCAATATCTTCTACTACCTGCTCTTTATCTTCCTTGAGTCGTTTGGTCATTAGGTACGAGAAGTAAACCATTTCCACTTTATTTTTTGAATGGGAGTCGTAAGATAACCTGAGGTTATCTGTTCTCCAGTAGTACTTATCGCCACGATAGTCGTATTCGGGTTGTCCGAAATTCTTCTTCAACGCCTTATACAGATTCGGATTTTTTTCGGTGACAATCCGAATTTCATACACCGCACTATCGTAAGTATTCACCTCCATCTCAAAGATCTTTATTTGTCCTATGGTTTTGTAAAATCCTTTCTTAGGTACGTATTGATAGGCTTTGGGAAAAATTTCACTCTGTATTTCCTTCTTAAACTCCAGCCCTTCGTAGTCCGTAATAACGCTGGTCATTTTAATGTCTTTGAAGCCATTTCTTTTATCCAATTCTGCGGCAGTTTGGGCGAAAACATCGTCTTGAATGACCAAAAAGTAACTAAAAACCAATATTTTGAGTAAGTTCACATAGTTAATATCTTTCATACTTAAGCGCGAATTTAATTAAACCATTAAGAATATGGGAGCCCGTACAAAGTTAATGCCTGGTTAAAAACGTTTGGATAACGATCTATACAATAAGACTAAAACGCTGCTGAAGCAACTGAATTACTTCATAGCTCATGTATTGATCTTTATGATCGGTAATGGGTTTCTGGTTCATATCGCTTTCAGTGACGTAAGCAAAAGATGGTGGATACTTACTTTGGTAATTATTTGGGCGGCCACGCTTATTTATCACGGCATGAGGGTGTACGGCATCGATCCTCTTAATCCAAAAAACAAAAAGGCCAAATTCTTTTTCAGTTGGCTTTTTCAATTAGCTGGCTCCTGAACTTTAATTTCTCTTCAATTCCTGAACAAATCTATCCTAAAACTGTGGGTTTGACGTTAATTTCTCCTTTGAAAAGGAACCCTATTCACGGAGCTACAAAAGTACATCCTCGTTAGGTTCAACTTTAGGCGGAAGTTCTGTTTCTCCGAGCATCTCTCTAAGGTCAATCTCAATAGTGCGGCTGATTGCGGTCATGGGCACATCGTTTACGTAATTTTCAAAAGGATCTTCGCTATTATCGCCAATAATGTCTACCGTGGTAAATATCCATGAAATCAGCACGGTGAAAGGTACCGTGGCCCAAACAATTGCTTCGTTTGCTATTTTATTGAATTCTTCCACAAGTCCGAAAGGAAGTAAAATCACAAATATCCAAACGAAGAGCATACTGAAATAGGCATACTGTCGAGGGAAAGGGGTATTCTTAATGCGTTCGCATTTACCTTGTAGATTATAAAACTCCTCTAAAACTCTCATCATTTGCATGTGTCTGAAATCGTCTATCAAATCCTTCTCCCGAAGATTTTTTAACGCTTCACCCTGATTTCGATTGATCTGTGTGGCGGTATTCTTCTTTTCAATTACCTCGGCATATTCCTGTGCATCCAAAAAACCGGAGATATGCTTGACACAGTCCCGATCGTTATCCAACTTAAAATCAGGCACATAGTTTAAGTTTTTCCTATCAAAAATAGTAGTCTGTCTGAGTTGGAGACGCAAGGCATTCACCCAGCCAATATGACGGTAAATAAGCTCTTTATGTATCTCCTTTAAACGATCGGTGTCAATCTGTTCCATCGAATGTAAAGTAGTTACAAAGGAAAGCACTTGGTTGCCCCAGGTGCGGCTGTAGTTTACGATACCACCCCATATTTTTCTCCCTTCCCAAAAACGATCGTAAGACTGGCTATTTTTAAAGCCAACATAAAACGCAACTGCAATGCCGATGGTGCTTAAAGGTAAAAACGGAATGCCAATGCTTATACCGTGTGTTTTTAGGATAATGAAGGCAAAAACAACCAAACTGGACCAAATTGTAAAGATTAAAAGGTTCTTCCAGCCAAACCTGAAAATGACTCTCCACTTAATATTTCTCCGAACATACATACGTTAAAAATAGGTCAAATTATGGAAGACGTAAAGAGGAGATTTTATTTGAGTTAACAATTAGTTCTTAAAAATAGAAACTAATAGAAGTAAACTCTCGTATGATCGGATTATGAAAGGATTTATTGGAGAATTTGAAGAACTTGTACTGCTGACTATCGCTACCTTGGGATCTGATGCGTACGGCGTGGCTATTAAGGAAGCTATTGAGCTACGTGCTAACCGAACCATAAGCATTGGAGCCTTGCACTCAACCATCTCGCGCTTGGAGGATAAAGGTTACATCACTTCTCACCTAGGCGGTGCTACGGCGGAACGCGGCGGCCGACGTAAAAGGTTTTTCGATCTTACGTCGGACGCTAAGGAAGCACTAAACGCAATCAAAACATTGCGTGATGGACTTTGGAGAGAATCAAAGATAGATTTAAGATTCTCTAAATGAGCAGCGTTCAACCTCCTAAACTCGCCAACAAGATACTGGCGCTATTTTGTGATGAACTCTTACTGGAGGACTTGCTAGGTGATATGGAAGAAGAGTTCCACCGAAATGTAAAGAAGTTTGGCGTCACCAAAGCTAAGCTGAAGTACTACTCAGAATCACTTAGCCTTATCTTTTCCTCTTCTGTGAAAAGAAGAAAAAGGGCAGTTTCTATTCATCCATTTTCAAAAAACTCAAATACCATAGGCATGCTTAAGAATTACATCATTGTGGCGGTCAGGAGCCTCGCCAGAAACAAATTTTTCACCATTATTAATGTACTCGGGCTAGCCTTTGGTATGTCCGTGACTATTCTATATCTCGGTTTTATGACCAGTCTGTTAAAGTTCGATAAATTTCATGAGGGTTATGACAACATCTACAGGGTGGTGTCCACCGTAGACCGAAAAACACGTGTGTATGACCTCGCCTCTGCACCTCCTGAAATTCTCGACGTCCTCAAAGACCAGTATTCCCTTTCCGGGAAAATGGTTAAGCTAAACGATTGGATCTCCGGTGATGCCGATTACGAAAACAAGGTACTCCCTGTCCATGGGTTTTATACAGAGCCGTCTTTCTTTGATATTTTTTCATTTCAGCTCCTAGAGGGTAATGCTAAAAGGGCTTTAACCCAACCTTTCCAAGTCATTATCACCGAATCAGGGGCGGCTAAACTTTTCGGAAGTGAAGATCCCATTGGAAAAGTGATTTCGTTTGGGGAAAAAGGTGATTACACCGTGTCAGGTCTCATGGCGGATCCTCCTAAGAATTCGCATTTAACCTTTGAGGTTTTGGCGTCCTACTCCAGTACAACATCGCTTGAAAGAGATGAAAAAATTGGCCGGATAACCGGAGAATGGACTAATTTCCAAGATAATTACTCGTATATACAACTGGATCACTCAAACGCTAGTGCGGTACAGGCTGCGTTAAATCAGATAGCTGCCTCCACCTACGTAGACAAAGATGACGTCAAAGCCAGTTTTCAACTTCAGCCCATGAGCGAAATCGTAATGGGATGGAAGAACTACAATGACGACATTGGCCCTTACTTTGGAGGGCCACCGGTGATTGGCTTTGGCGCGCTTACCTTACTCATTCTTCTCCCCGCCTGTTTTAATTATTCTAATATTTCTATTTCTCGGGCCATGAAGCGCGCTAAAGAAATTGGTATACGAAAAGTGGTGGGCGGCTATAAAAAGCAGATCTGGTATCAGTTTATTGTGGAAACCGTCATTATAGCCCTTCTGGCGCTTATAGGCTCTGTGAGCATTTTCTTTTTGATCAAAGACAGTTGGTTGGATATGCTGGCTGGTGGAAATACTGTAGATTTTAACTTCGACCTTACTATGGCACTACTATTTATTGTATTTGCCATTATCACAGGATTTTTAGCGGGTATCATTCCTGCTACCTACTTCTCAAAAATCAAGCCCATTACGGCATTAAAGAGTACAAGCTCAATCAAACTATTTGGGAAAACCAGCTTCAAGAAAGTATTAATCGTATTTCAGTTTACGATATCGCTATTCTTCATCATCGGCGTTTTAGTGCAATTAAAGCAGACGCGTTATTCCATAAACTTTGATATGGGGTTCGATAAAGAAAACCTCCTAGATGTAGAGCTATACAATGTCGATCCTGTGATCGTTAAAAACGAATTTCAGAGGCATGCTGACGTAAATAAAGTTTCATTGTCATCTGAAATTATCGGCGCTTACACTTTACCCCGAAGGTGGATTTACCTGACTGACCGTGATGATTCCCTTCGCATGAGTCAAATGTCAATTGATGAAAACTATTTATCCAACTTAGGGCTTGAATTGATTGCAGGTAGAAATTTCGATGCAAAAACCACCTATAAAGATGGTCATATACTTGTCAATGAAACCTTCTGTAAAAATCTGGGGCTAGAGGATCCGCGCGACGCCGTGGGTCAGCCTGTTAAGATTTCAAACCTTATTGATGTTACCATAATCGGTGTGGTGAAAGACTTTAATTACGATCTATTGCGTACTCCTATCCGGAATTGTGTATTTAGGTACGATCCCTCGGAATTTAAATATGCCAATCTTAAGGTAAATACTTCAGATCATTTTACACTTTTCTCGGATCTTGAAAACACCTGGAAGGAGATAGAACCTGAGCATAAATTCAAGGCGCGCTTCTTTGATGATGAGCTGGAAGAAGCCTTTGAAGCTAGCTCCCAACTTATAAAAATTTATGCATTTATGGGGTTAATGGCTATTATAGTGGGTTGTCTCGGCTTACTCGGCATGGTGGTTTACAGCACTGAAACACGAGCTAAAGAAGTAGGAGTAAGAAAAGTCATGGGCGCCTCCGTCTCTCAGATCATTTATTTACTCTCCAAAGAATACGCACTGCTGATGTTTATTGCCTCTTTTATAGCTATACCACTAAGCTATTTCGCCTTTAATTTCTTATTGGCCATAGAGCAGCATTATAGCGTAACAGTGGGTATTTTAGAGGTAATCATGGGACTCGGCACACTGCTTGTTATAGGAGCGTTGACTATGGCTTCACAAACTTATCAGGCGGCTAATGCCAATCCCGTAGATACACTACAAACAGAATAAATGCAATTCAAGCCATTAGGAAAATCCAATCTCAACGTCGCTCAGATTGCATTTGGATGCATGTCGCTAGACCTTTCCAGTGACAATGAGAGGCTGCTAAGGTCAGCTGCGGATTGTGGAATAAATCTATTTGACACGGCCGATTTATATAATTGTGGCCAGAACGAAACTGTGGTAGGAAATGCCCTTAGAGGGATACGAAAGAATGTTTGTATTGCTACTAAGGTGGGAAACGAATGGAGGCCTGATGGCAGTGGATGGGACTGGAACCCTACCAAAACATACATTCTAAAAGCCGTTGAAAACAGCCTTAGAAGGTTGCAAACCGATTATATTGATATATATCAATTACATGGCGGGACTATAGATGATCCGTTTGAAGAGGCGCTTGAAGCTTTTGAGCAATTGAAATCTCAAGGTAAGCTATTGAATTACGGCATCTCTTCCATCCGGCCCAATGTCATAGATCATTGGGTCAACAGAAGTGAAATTTCAAGTATTATGCTTCAGTACAGTTTGCTGGATCGAAGGCCTGAAGAGCAGTGCCTGAATTGGGCAGCAGAAAAGCATGTCGGCGTCCTGGCCAGAGGAAGTTTGGCAAAAGGTCTACTCGCTGATAAACCTTCCTCCTCCTATCTCAATTGGTCTGACCAAGAAGTAGAAAAAGTACAATCCGCTCTCTCGGAGAGCAGTCAACGATCACCTGTTCATACCGCCTTGCGTTATGTATTGCAACACGAAGCGGTAACCACAGCTGTAGTTGGCATCAGAACCATAGATCAACTGGAACAAGCGGTCACCGTATTCGACTCTCCTCAATTGACGGGCAAAGAATATCAAACCTTCCGAGATATTCTCGGTGGGAATCAATATTCAGATCACCTGGTGTAGACCCCAATAGTCAAGCTCCAAATTTCAAATAAATTCGAAGATCCAATATCCCAACTCGTTATCATCGAATATTGATTTTTGAAATGTATTTAAAATTTGGAGCTTGAAACTTGAAATTTCCACTATTCATCTCGCAAACACCTGGCCGGATTAGTATTAGCCGCCTTCACCGCATGTGAACCAATAGTGAGCCAAGCTATCGCC
Source organism: Bacteroidota bacterium (assembly GCA_039028075.1). Lineage (GTDB taxonomy): Bacteria > Bacteroidota > Bacteroidia > Cytophagales > Cyclobacteriaceae > Fulvivirga. Next base: position 10,105 of record JBCCIX010000077.1, read on the forward strand.
AAAGCAATCAGACCGGACATTCCAAAAAACCAGATCTCAAGATCTATCTTAAATGCAAATCGCTGGAGCCACATATCAATAAGATAATAACTTAAAGGCAAGGCTATTAAAATCGATATGAGTACCATTTTGGTAAAGTCACTGGAAAGTAGATACACGATGTTTACCGCGCTCGACCCTAAGGCTTTTCGTATACCAATTTCCTTTAGCCTTCGTTCTGCGGTGAACATGGCCAACCCAAACAATCCAAGACAGCTAATGATAATGGCGAAACCGGCAAAGTACTGAGATAAAGTGGCCACACGCTGCTCCGCCGCGTACATGGAACGGTATTCTTCGTCCAGAAATTGATACTGAAAGGTAAACCCCGGATTGAATTCACCGTAGAATTCTGTGAGTGAGGCAAGCGTCTCCTTTTCTTTGCCCGCTTCGATTCGAACCATTACATTCCAAGTTTCTTCCGGAGTGAGCACAAAAAACAAAGGCTGAACGGTGGTATGTAAAGATTGAAAGTGAAAATCCTTGGCCACACCCACTATTTCCAGATCAAATTCATCCCACATCCTGATCATCCTTCCGATAGGCTCATCCTCATAGCCCATAACACGAATGGCGGTCTCATTGAAAATTATTTTTGTGGTATCTGAGGGGGAGTCACGTAAGAACGATCGACCCTCAATGATTTGCACTCCCATAGTTGCCAAAAACCCATGGTTGACTCTTACATTCTCAAAAAGTATCCTGTCGTCAGGATTCTTGCCTTCCCAACTTAATCCACTGGTGTTGTTGTTCCTACCCATAAAAGTGTGTCCGGAACTCGAAGCGTTCACCACCCCGGGAATGGCCTTTACCTCGTTTAAAAAGGTTTCAAGATTAGAATCCGTTCTACCTTCGCTGGCGAAGTAAATAACATTGTCTTTTTTGTAGCCGAGATTTTTGGACTGAACAAATTCAATTTGTTTGTAAATGACCAAAACAGCCACTATCAGTACGATAGAAAGTGTAAACTGAAAAATTACCAGCCCTCGTCTTGCCCAAAGCTCTCCAACAGAACCTCTAACTTCCCCTTTTAAAACTTTCACCGGCTTAAAACCTGAAAGGTATAAAGCAGGATAGCTACCGGCCAGAATACCGGTAACCATCGTAATACCAACAAACCAACCGGTTAGTTGAGGGTTGGTCAGGTCAACGGAAATCTCCTTATCGGTGATGAAATTAAACTGGGGCAAGGTGATCCACACGATAAGCAGAGCGACGACAAATGAGAGCAGTGCAATCAAGATCGACTCAGATAAGTACTGAACTATTAGTGCTCCCTGGTTGGCGCCAACGGATTTCTTAATACCGACTTCTTTAGCCCTTCGTGAGGCTCGAGCAGTAGCAAGGTTCATGAAGTTGATGCAAGCTATAATTAAGATGAAAACAGCTATCGAACTAAAAAGCCGAACATACTCAATCCGACCTCCCGAACGCTTTCCATTTTCAAAACGGCCATATAAATACCGGTTTGTATATTGGTCCAAAAAGAGCGTTACATTGGTTTGTTCCCCTTTTTTTGTGACAAAGTCTGCCATTTTGTTGCTTACCTCCAACGCGTTGGCATTCTTATCTAGAACCACGAAAGTTCGTGGACCGTTACTTCCCCAACTCAATACCCAAGGGTTACTTTCCTTAAACTCTTCAAAAGACAATACATATTCAAACTGCATGGATGAATTTGCAGGCGTTCGCTTAAATACACCCGCAACCTGAAATACTTTATCATGCTGGAACTCCACTTGCTTTCCGATAACGTTGTCCGTGGTGTCAAAAAGTTTAACCGCCAACTCTTCGGAAATAACAATGTTTGTCTTTTTGGCCAGTACCAAATCAGCATCTCCCTGTGTTAACTCAAAGGAAAAGATATTAAAAAAATCTGCGCCGACATGGTGGCCTTTAGCCGTAATATTTCTGTCATCAACGGTTAAGGTATTTGAGTTAATCCAGGTTGTAGTGGCGGAATATTCGATTTCGGGTATTTCCTCTTTTAAAGCTTCCGCCAGTACTCCCGGCGTAGACGTGGTAGTCATAATATGATCCGCATACTGCTGATGTTCAAGCACCTGATACAACCTATCTGACTTCTGATGAAACGTGTTCATGTTTATCTCGTCATTGACCCACAGAAAGATAAATAGGGCGCAGGCCAACCCGGTGGATAGCCCAATAAGATTTATAAAAAATGAACTGGTAAATCGCTTGAAGTTGCGATAGGCAAGGATCAGGTTGTGTTTGAGCATGTTTTTGTTGGTTTGAGTGTATTAAAGACCTAAGAATGCTATGAAAGTTGCAATAGACCAGTAGGTGATACTCCAATTTCTGAAGATAGTTACATGATACCGTGCAACCTTTAACAAAAAGTGGTAGTCAAACGTGTAATTGCAATAACAACAAACCATGGTCAAAAACTTTATCAAAACTGCACTTCGCGGCCTGGCGAAGTACCCTCTTATTTCATTCATTACTATTTTTGGCTTATCCCTTGCCGTAGGCTGCTCTCTGGTCGTATTTATTTTCGTAGATTTTGC
>JBCCIX010000078.1:0-12630 GCA_039028075.1 Bacteroidota bacterium
AAATGCAAATATCGCAATTAGGTAAGTTGAAATCAAACCACTTTCTGCTAAATAAAGCAGTGAGAGATAAGTCTAACGATTTACTCGATAGGAAAAATATTTTATACACATGCAGCACTCATCTACTATTTCGCATTATGATGGTGAGAGGCAGAATTGAGTAACTCATTGAACGACATAGAAATAGTGCAGATGTGCAAAGGGCAGGAAACCCGAGGCGAGCGCTTGCTTTTTAAAAAATTCTATCCGTCAATGTTCAAGTTATGCCTCAGATATATGTGTGATGAGTATAGGGCTAAAGAGGTGGTAAGCAATGGGTTTGTCAAGGTGTTTAAAAACCTCGAAAGCTTTGAATTTCGAGATGGTAACGGACTTAATGCTTGGATAAAAAAAATTATGATCAATGAATCTTTAATGTATTTGCGAAAATATAAAAAGTTTGAAAGAAATGTTTCGCTGGAAGAGGTGGACGAGAATTCCGCTCTGCCTCAGATTGACAGTATTGATGCTGAATTGATTCATCAGGCCATCAGAAGTTTACCAACGGGGTATAGAACGGTGTTAAATATGTACATAATTGAAGGTTTTTCGCATAAAGAAATTGGAGCAGAGCTGAATATTAGTGAAAATGCTTCCCGATCTCAATTGACACACGCTAGGCAGAAATTGCAAAAGATACTGAAAGGAATTTTATGAAAGAAGAAAATAAGTTTGACGAAGCGTTAAGGGGTAAAGTGAGGTTGGTAGAAGAAAATTATCTGATATCGGAAGCAGAAGAGAGCGAAATTTGGAATAAGGTACAGTCTAAGAGGTCCCGGTCTCTACAGGTAAGATTCAAGCAGATATTCCTATGGTCGGGGGCGCTAGCTGCATCATTGGCCTTATTACTTTTAGCGTATTCCTTATTTTACCCAAGTCGAGAAGAGAAAATTACCTTCTCAACATATAGTCGAGTGGTTATGGAGTTGAATACCCAACAGCCGGAAGATTTGGCATGGGCAGAAAAATTTATTGCCGAACACTGCAAAACAGCTGCTTACATCTGCAAAAACCCAGAGTTTACGGAACTCCAAGAAGAACTTCAGTTAATAAATGCCGAAATGAATGACTTAGAGATTATGATCGCGAACTACGGGGTTAATGAATTCCTGGTTCAGTCAAAAATTCAAATTGAGAACCATAAGTCCGAAATCACTTTCCAACTTATTCAAATGCTGATGTCATGAAGAAAATACTTCTGTATACTTTATTAAATCTAGTGATTGTTTATCCATCATCGGCACAAGATGAGGTCCATGTGGTAACCAAATCTATCGAAAAAGATCTGGACTATTCCTCGGGGGAACAATTGGAAATAAGAGCTGAAAAAGCCTCTATAAAGGTAGAAACATGGAGTAAGGGATACATCAGCCTAGAAATTAAATTAATATCAAAACACAAGAGGAAGGAGGTGGCAACGTCAGAGTTGGAGTTGTTGAAATATGAGATATCTAAAACAAACGGCAAACATCTGGTCACTAATTACTTTGAAGCTGACGATAAGTTTGTTCGGGTGAAAGGCAACCTACAGGCAGCATTCAATCTTAAATTGCCTCCAGGCTGCGATATTTTAATAGTCAATCACTACGGCAAACTTTCTGTAACCAATCTCAAATCCGATATGGACGCTACATTAAAATTTGTTGACTGTCAGGTATTCAACGGCACAGGTTCCTTAACTATTGAATCCTCATTTGGAAATATATTTTTGAACGGTTACGGCGGAAGGTTAAGAGCGAAACTGGAAAGAAGCAAGCTAGAACTTACCGGTTTTGATGGAGTAGCTGATCTGAATACGCGTTATGGGGAGGTAGATATTGATGGAGGAAGTTTCAAAAAGCTTGAGATCAATGGTGTCCGTACACAGATAAGCTTCACCACATTTAATTTGGAATCCTATAATTATGACGTTAAAACCACTTTTTCGGCGATAAGAGTACCCGAGCGTATTGTTAGCTATTTAAGCTTAAGCAATGAATACCAGGAGTTTTTAAAAAACTTCAATGACGATAATCCTAAAATAAAACTCCATACAACCTATGGTTCAATCAATCTTAAGCAAACGTTCAGTGCATCTACGAAGTAAGAGCCTTGTTTTTCTTTTCCTCCTCTCTCTTGTGAACTTATCTCTTGCCCAAGAAGAACAGGTGTTAGAGTCCATTTCAAGCGCAGAGTTTAAAAGAGTGCCTTACTCATACCTAAATATTGAGGACTATGAAATGAAACTAATGTTCAAGGCAAGGCAGCCGATCTACAATCAGTATGAAGGAATTTCTGGAGGTAATTTATCGATTGAAGCTAAACTATCACGTTCTTTTTCTTTTGAAGGAGGGTATATAATTCCGGCTCGTGAATTCCATAGTGTCTTTGGTAGATTGCGTTATTATGTTAAAAAATCAAAAAAATCAGGTGGGATTAACAATCTGGTGGGAAGTCATTTTTTACTAGGAGCCAAGAAGTCATATGAAGTAAGGGAAAATCACACTGTCTATCAAGGGATTTACCCTAATGATTTAGAATTAGCAGTGGGTTACGGATACCAGGGTAAGGTGGGGCGTTTTGGATACTATAATGCGCTGGCGCAGATTTATTACAGTCTAGATAGAAAAACAACCTATGGTGCACTTAGAATAGATGCCGGCTTTGGTTACGGAGTAGCCCATAGGCCGGAGAAGTCACATAAAGTACTAAATCCTGCTTCTCTGGAACCTAGAAAATTGGGACTACTTAAAATATCTAATATTGGGTTTTCTTGGGGGGATGAACAGCAAGGGTTAGGTCTGGAACTCGCTTATGAAAGATTGCTGTGGAAAGATCTAACAATTGAGGGTAGTTTCACAGGCTCACTAGGAAAACTGCGGGTCCCCTATTTTGATGGTACTCGTTCAACATTTGAGTTTAGGCGATTTTTTACTGACTTAAATGTAAGATACTACTATAACCAAAAGAAGAGGTTAAGGCTTGGTAAAATAAGCGGGTCCTTTGGTGGGCCGTATATTTTGGTGGGGATTGATAATATTTTTAATAATTCAGATCAGAATATTTTTCTGGCTGAACCAAGGAATTTTGATCGTAGTTTTTTCCATGAAATCACTTATAAAGTTGCCTGGGGTTATCAGCAACCCATTGGTCAACGAGGTTTTGTGGATTTCAATATTGGCCCCTACTTCAATCAGGATTATGGCTTTCACGTGGCGACAGATGTAAACATTGGGCTTAGATTTTAATTCTCCTGCTTCACCCAATCGTCAGACGAAGATACACCTAAGCTACCGTCTTTGTATTCCAGTATAAAATCCAATATTACTTCTTTCCTGCACCCTTGAAATTTAATATCGCTGATACTTTTGAGTAGTATCGGGTATGAATATCCATACTCCCTTTTAAAAGAGATGCGTTCATCTAAATCATTTACAATGAACCCCCATTCTATAGCTATAGCGTTGTCAATGCAGTTGGCAGGAGCAAAGCCAAAAACATCATATTGGTATTCTCCTGTGCCATCCTCATTCAATTGTAAAAAACCTTCTTTATCCCCTTTGTAAACACCGTAAAACTGTTCGGGAGCTATGAAAGTGGTACGTACCTTCCTACCGTTGTATTCGATGGTTCGGACCTCCGTTAAAAATAAAATGAGTAGACTTAAAAAGGTTACTTTAGACATTTAGAAGGGTAGATCATCCTCTTCATTGTCAGTGATCCATCCGGGTTCTTCAAGTCCATCCGTGCTTCCACTATCCTCAGGGGGCTGACCCGATGATGGAGTAGCAGAAGTAGTTTCCAGCCTCCAAGCTTGTAGCGAATTGAAGTATTTAACTTCACCTTTCGGATCGGTCCATTTCCTGCCTTTTAGATTAAAGTGAACATCAAGCTCATCACCTACACTGAAATTATTCAGGAGGTCACATTTATCTTGTATCAATTCAAACTTAATAAACTCAGGGTATTGGGGATTTTCCACATATTCAATAACAAACTCCCTCTTTTTGAAGGTATTGGTTACTTGTTGTGTCTCACTGATTTCTAATATTTTGCCCTTAATGTTCATCGGCGTCTCTTTTTTCTGAAAATTGCGGTGAATACCACTACAAAAATAATAGCTCCAACTACTATTGCTAGCAATGAAGATGCGTTAATTTGATCAATAGCATGCATGCTGCTAGGCTACCTTTAATTTACTGTATTTTGATTTACTGAACTTCTCTTCAGCGTAAGACCTGGTAATAATTAGTTTAGTTACCTCGTCGTCAGAAGGCATTTCAAACATGGCATCATTTACAATGGCCTCGCAAATAGATCTAAGCCCTCTCGCTCCAAGTTTGTATTCTACCGCTTTTGCAACAATAAAATTGATAGCACCCTCTCTAAATTCTACTTCTACGTTCTCCATTTCAAAAAGCTTCGTGTACTGCTTGATAAGCGCATTTTTGGGTTTGGTTAGAATTTCTTTTAAGGTCTCTGCGTCCAAAGGATTTAAATAGGTCAGAACGGGGAGCCTGCCGATCAGTTCCGGAATTAACCCAAAACTTTTAAGATCTTGAGCGGTAACGTACTGAAGTAAGTTATCATTTTCTAGGTCAAGTGGAGTCATAGTATCATTTCCCGAGGCAAAGCCTAAAGGTCGGGTATTGATCCTTTTGGCAATATGTCGGGAAATACCGTCGAAAGCCCCCCCGCAGATAAAAAGTATGTTTTCGGTGTTGACAGATATCATCTTCTGATCAGGATGTTTACGACCACCCTGAGGAGGAACGTTTACGGTAGTTCCTTCCAGCAATTTCAACAGGGCTTGTTGCACTCCTTCTCCGCTTACATCGCGGGTAATAGAGGGGTTATCTGATTTACGAGCAATCTTATCCAACTCATCAATGTAGACGATTCCGCGCTGAGCGGCATCTGTATCATAATCAGCTGCTTGCAACAAACGTGTAAGTATGCTTTCTACATCTTCACCGACATAACCGGCTTCGGTAAGCACGGTGGCATCGGCAATACAAAATGGTACCTGTAGGATTTTAGCCATGGTACGGGCAAGATACGTTTTGCCCGTGCCTGTCTCACCCACCATTATTATATTTGACTTTTCTATGGTGATGTCATCTTCGGTTTTTTCTTGCATCAACCGTTTGTAGTGATTGTAAACCGCAACAGACATTACTTTCTTAGCTTCATCTTGTCCGATTACAAACTCGTCGAGGAACTTCTTCATCTCCATGGGCTTTACCAAATTAAAATTTGGAGTGCCGTTTTCGGAAGGTGAGGTCTTTTTCTCCTCGGTCAGGATTTGACTTGCTTGTGTGATGCACTTATCACAAATGTGGGCGTGAATGCCGGATATCATAAGGTCTACGTCCTTCTTGTTCCTTCCACAAAAAGAACAGGTAACTTCGGCCATTATTTTATTTTTTTATTAAGACCTCATCGATAAGGCCATACTTTTTTGCTTCTTCTGCTCTCATCCAATAATCACGATCCGAATCCTCCTCAATCTTTTCATATTTCTGCCCGGTATGCTTGGCAAGTATAGAGTATAGATCTTTGCGTAATTCTTGCATTTGCTTTAATGTAATTTCCATATCCCTGGATTGACCTTGCATTCCTCCGCTGGGTTGATGGATCATGATTCTGGCATGAGGAAGGGCAGCCCTTTTATTAGGTGCACCACTAGCCATGAGTACAGCACCCATCGATGCTGCCATACCTGTGCATATGGTTGCTACATCTGGTCCCACGTATTGCATAGTATCATACATACCTAAACCGGCATAAACGGAACCACCGGGGCTGTTAATATAAAGTAGGATATCTTTCTTGGCATCTACCGACTCTAGAAAAAGCAGCTGAGCGGTGATAATGTTCGCGATACCCTCTTCCACTTGCATACCCAGAAAGATAATCCTATCCATGATTAATCTTGAAAATACATCTATTTCAGCAAAACGCGTAGGTCTCTCCTCGATAACCGAACGTGTCATATTTTGTACGGTATTAGCATAAGCATCGAACGTTGTGCCACTTATACCTTGACCCTTTACTGCAAATTTTCTGAATTCGTCCTTATCTATCATTTGTATTTTTTCCTGTTTTTGTTTTGTTCAATAATAACAAGATTTTGGTTAAAAGGGTCTTGGTTCAAGGAAAAAGCCTTATCACAAAGATCAAGTAAGGCTTTTGATGGGTTTCACTTTACCCCATTACCCAACTATCTTTTTAAATTCATCAAGGCTAACCTTCTTTTCTGAAATGGAGATATTTTCCTTGACGTGCTGCATAATCTTTCCGTCCCGAACCTCTCCGTAGATCTTTAAATAATTTTGGCCATTTTCAGCTTTTAGATAGTTATCTGCAAAATCATTAAGATGATCCTTGAGTTGCTCTGCTGCCCCTGGTCCTCCTAACTGCTGCAGGATCATGGACTTCGCCTTATCTACCACCTCTTCATTCTCCACCTTAATTTCAGCATCAGTAGCGATTTTGTTTTTGATGAGATCCCATTTCAGCGATTTAACGTACTCGTCAAACTCTTTTTCAATTTCTTCTAAAGTAACTTTACCTTCATTGCTGGCTAGCAGCCACTTTTTCAGGAATTCGTTGGGAATTTCAATTTTAGTTTTATCAATCAGATGATCTTTAATTGTTTTTTCAAGAAAAAAATCCGTTTCCCGAGAATAATTAGACTCGACGGTTTCTTTGACTCTGGCTAGAAAAGCAGCTTCATCTGTGACCGTATCTTTGCCGAAGACCTTGTTAAAAAGCTCCTGATTTAATTCGGCCGGCTCTGTATGGTTTATGTTTTTTAAGGTAAAGGTGTACTTACCCTTAATTTCTTTCGCTTTGTCATGCCCTACATTTAAAACTTGTGCGATAGTAGGTGCATCTTTAAAACCCTTTTGTATGTCTAATTCTATCGATTCACCCGGTTTTAGGGCTAAGAAGCGCTTTTGCTCCTTTTTAGACAAATCATCAAATTGAATCACACCTTGATTATGCAAATCACCCTCGTTTTCTTTGAGTTCTCCATAGAATGCGTCGCCTTCTATGGCCTTATCCGGGTTAGTAACCGTACCGAACTGTTTTTTGATGTTATCTAATGTTTCCTTTTCAGTTTTCTTATCAAGTTCGATTTTATATGACTTCACTTTTTGTTTGCTTGACACGTCGTAGGTAAAATCTGCTACCATTCCGATGTCATAATCAAACTCGAAATCTTTTTGAGCCTCCCAGTCAATTTGATTTGCTTTTTCCTGATCCGGGAGTGGTTCCCCAATTAGTTGTATATTTTTTTCTTTGATGTAATTACTTAAGGACTTGGAAAGAAGACTATTAATTTCTTCTGCTACTATAGATTTTCCATACATTTTTTTGATTAGGGAAGTAGGAACTTTACCCGGTCTGAAACCTTTAATATTGGCTTTCTTGGCATATTCCTTTACTTTTTCTTCTACATTAGGTTGATAATCATTTTCCTTTAACTTAACTTTAATTAAAGCTTCAGTAGAAGTTTTTTTATCTAATGTAATATCCAAAACGATCAAATTTTAATGTTAAAAATAAAACCCTTCATCCCGATTTCCTTTGTAAATCATAGGGATATCGTGATAAAGGGTTATTTGTGGTGCGGATGGAGGGACTCGAACCCCCATGGATCGCTCCGCTAGATCCTAAGTCTAGTGCGTCTACCAATTTCGCCACATCCGCGTGTTTCAAAATTGGAGTGCAAATGTAGATAGTTTTTGGATTTACGCAAATAGTTTAACCCCGTGAATTTTTAAGAAAGGCGCCTTGGCAGACTTGATGATTGATGTTGATATAGAGGAAGAAAATAAGGAGATCGTTCGGCGCTATCGGCAGCTCCTTCGGAGAGCGAAACCTTTAATAAAAACAGATGACTCGAAATTTATCCGTAAAGCGTTTAATGTTGCCCTCGATGCGCACAAGGGGACGAGACGAAAATCGGGTGAACCCTATATTTTTCATCCCTTAGCGGTAGCTAAAATATGTGTCGATGAAATTGGTCTAGGAACCACGTCCATCATTGCCGCACTTTTACATGATGTAGTTGAAGATACGGATTGGACGATCCGAGATATAGAAAGGGACTTTGGCAAAAAAATAGCTCGTATCATAGACGGCCTGACTAAAATATCGGGCGTTTTTGAGCACGGTAGCTCTCAGCAAGCGGAAAACTTTAGAAAAATGTTGTTGACGTTGTCTGAAGATGTTCGCGTAATTTTAGTGAAACTCGCCGACCGGCTTCACAATATGCGCACATTGTCCAGCATGCCGGTCAATAAGCAGTACAAAATTTCATCGGAGACCATCTTTCTTTACGCTCCATTGGCTCATCGGCTCGGGCTTTACGGAATCAAATCTGAATTAGAAGATTTGTATTTGAGATACACAGAGCCCGAGACCTATGCGGAAATAGTCAGAAAGATTGATGTGGCCAAGGAAACCAGGACGCGCTTTATTAAAAGTTTTAACAGGCCAATCCATAAAGAACTACAAGCCAATGGCTTTGATTTTGAAATTAAGGGACGTCCAAAATCTGTTCATTCAATCTGGAATAAGATGAAGACACAGAACATTCCCTTTGAAAAAGTGTATGATCTTTTCGCCGTCCGCATTATTCTGGATTCCGAATTAGAGCAGGAAAAAGCAGATTGCTGGCAGGTTTACAGTATAGTTACCGATTTTTACAAACCTAATCCTGACCGTTTGCGGGATTGGATAAGTACACCCAGAGCCAATGGTTATGAGTCATTGCATACTACCGTGATGGCGAAAAACGGTCAATGGGTGGAAGTACAGATCCGTACCAGAAGAATGGATGAGATTGCGGAAAAAGGTTATGCCGCCCATTGGAAATATAAGGATAACGCTTCTCAAGAATCGGGCTTAGAGCAGTGGATTACCAAAGTGCGGGACATGCTTGAGCAGAACGATTCATCTGCTCTGGAATTCGTAGATGATTTTCGGGGAAACCTATTTAACGAGGAGGTCTTCGTATTCACGCCTAAAGGAGAATTAAAAACCCTTCCTAATGGCTCAACGGCGTTAGACTTCGCCTTCGATATACACACTCAAGTCGGGGCGAAATGCATAGGCGCTAAAATCAATCAAAAATTGGTACCTATTACTTACAAGCTTAAGAATGGTGACCAAGTAGAGATACTTACATCGAGTAAGCAAAAGCCTAATGAAGACTGGTTGCGTTTCGTAGTAACATCAAAAGCCAGAGCGAAGATAAAGGATGGTCTAAAGGAAGATAAAAAACATTATGCTGATGAAGGAAAGGAGATTGTTTACAGGAAATTAAAACAACTTAAACTGGACCCTAATAATGACACCTTCGATAGAATGCGTGCTTTTTTCAAGGTGAATAATCAGTTCGAATTGTTTTTCAAATTTGGAAAGGGTATTCTGGAAACCCGGCAGATCAAAGAGTTTAAAGACTATAAACCCACCACTACGATTAAGTCAAGGCCTTCAAATGCGATACCGGACGTGAAGAGCATAGAGTCTGAGTTGGTTAAAGTAAAATCGCATGACGTTCTTTTAATAGGTGAGGATATGGATGTGATCGATTACAAACTGTCGAAGTGCTGTAATCCTATTCCGGGGGACAATGTTTTTGGCTTTGTCACGGTCAATGAAGGTATAAAAGTGCATAGAGTAACATGCCCCAATGCCCCAGAATTACTTGCTAACCACGGTCATAGAGTGGTTAAAGCCAAATGGACATCTCAACATCAAACCTCGTTCTTATCTACCCTAAAAATTATTGGTACCGATCGCGTGGGTCTAATCAATGATGTCACATCTATTATTTCAGAGGAACTAAAGGTAAATATGCGGTCAATGTCCATTGATACAGAAAGTGGTATTTTTGAAGGTCAAATTACGGTATACGTTAGTGATACAGCACATTTGGATAAACTAACTACACAACTCGAGAAAGTGGATGGCGTAGTAAAAGTATCAAGACTTGAGACGAACGATTCATAATCAAAATAGCTTCCTATTTAATTATATATTTGCAATCTATTTGGATAAATATGGCGCTAAACGAAAAAGTATTTGATGAGGTAACCAAGATTTTTACAGCCTATTTAGAAAACAAAGGTCTTAGGAAGACACCAGAGAGATACGCTATTTTGGAAGAAATTTATACTCGGGACGGACATTTCGATGTAGAGTCTTTGTATATAAGTATGAAAAACAAAAACTATCGAGTAAGTCGTGCCACGGTTTATAATACGCTGGACCTCTTGGTAGAATGTGATCTCGTAAGCAAACATCAATTTGGTAAAAATCTGGCGCAATATGAAAAGTCGTACGGTTACAAACAACACGATCATTTGATATGTACGGAATGCCATAAGGTGGTTGAGTTTTGCGACCCCCGAATTCATAATATTCAAACGATGGTAGGGGAACTTTTGAATTTTGATATTCTTCATCACTCCCTCAATTTATACGGTATATGCCGGGATTGTCAACTCAAACTAGAAACAAAAAGTAAGGATGGAATTCAGTCACAAAATCAATGATCAAATTTTAGAGCTCAGCCTTGGAGGTGATCTCATCGGCGAGAGCAGTGGACTAGACATCATAGAGTTAGTCAATAATTATATTAAAGATGAGATTAAGCTTTGCGTCATCGATATATCAGGCCTTCGGTACATTAACAGTAGCGGTATTGGCGTATTAATAACTGTACTTACCAAATTCAGAAATAAGGGAGGTGAAGTCTGTCTGCTTAATCCCTCTGAGAATGTTCAGAAACTCCTTATCATAACTAAGCTAAATGCCATATTCAACATTGCAGAAACCGTGGAGGAGGCAGTTGAAGTTCTGAAAAAAAGTTTATAATGAGCGTTGATTTGTTATTGGGCCTTCAATGGGGAGATGAGGGCAAAGGTAAAATCGTGGATTTTCTTTCCCCTAAGTATGATGTGGTGGCAAGATTTCAGGGAGGTCCCAATGCCGGTCATACGCTGGAGTTTGACGGAATAAAGCATGTACTCCATCAGATACCTTCTGGAGTTTTTCGAAATCAAATAAAAAATATTATTGGGAATGGTGTGGTTTTAGACCCGGTTATTTTCAAGGCAGAGATAGAGGCTTTGAAAAAATTCGACCTTAAGGTCACGGAGAATCTTTTTGTGTCAAAAAAGACACAACTTATAGTTCCTACGCATAGGCTATTGGATGTTGCCTACGAAAAGGCTAAGGGTACTAAGAAGATTGGTTCCACTTTAAAAGGTATTGGTCCCACTTATCAAGATAAGATAGCTCGACAAGGATTGCGTGTTGGGGATGTGCTATTGCCAGATTTTAAAGACAAGTATGAGCGGCTAAAGCGAATTCATTTAAAAATACTCGAGGATTACGATCTGTCATTTGACCTCAATGAACTTGATGCCAGATTTACGGAAAGTATCGATTTCCTAAAGTCTTTTCAATTGATAGAAAGCGAGTACTTTATAAACCGAGCATTAGAGGCTGGCGAGCGAGTACTTGCTGAAGGAGCTCAGGGCTCTCTCTTGGACGTAGACTTTGGAAGTTATCCTTTTGTAACAAGTTCGAACACCACTTCTTCAGGTGCTTGTAGCGGATTGGGTATTCCTCCGAACAAAATTGGTGAGGTTTATGGAATATTTAAAGCCTATTGCACAAGGGTAGGGAGTGGTCCGTTTCCCACCGAGCTTTTCGATGAAGATGGGGAAAAGCTTCAAAAAGAGGGTCATGAATTTGGTGCTACAACCGGCAGACCACGAAGATGTGGTTGGCTGGACCTACCTGCTTTGAACTATGCTGTCATGATCAATGGTGTAACGCAACTCTTTATGATGAAAGCAGATGTGCTCAGTATTTTCAAAAACATAAAGGTTTGCGTTGGTTACAAAAGAGAAGATGGGTCAGAGACGGACATTTTGCCGTATGAGATAGTGGATGAAAAACTCGAACCTGTGCTTAAAGATTTCAAGGGTTGGCATGTTTCCTTGGATGGTATCTCTGAATATGATGACCTCCCTGTAGAATTAAGAGACTATATTTCTTTTATTGAGGAGGTATTAAATGTGCCTATCAATATTGTTTCGATCGGTCCTGATCGTACCGAGACGATTTGGAAGGCGGAAGTAACCGTCTAATTCTTAAATTTTCTTGAATTCTAATAGTGCTAGATACAAGAGGTCTTCGTACTTTCGCGATCCCTGAGCGGGACAGAGAGCGATTTTTAGATTGAATAACTGGATAGGGGCAAAAATTAAATTCATTTTTTTGTCTTTTGTGTTGCGAGAGTGTTTAAGAGTTTTACCTTTGCACTCGCTTTTGCGGGAAGGGAAAAAGGAAGAGAAGGTGAGTGGAGTTGAAACGCCCCGAGTTTTGACAAGGAGATAAGGAGAGAGAAAGGCAAACGGTCGAGTAACGGAGGTATTGAAGAAAAGGAAAAAAGGTCGAAAAGTCGGCCGGCTTTCAGACAGGTTTAGCAGCGATAAGATTTTCAAAAAAATCAAATAAACGCTTGGGGCACATAGCGAAGAGCAAGTAGCCTAAAAACCACAATTCCTGATACGTAATGAG
>JBCCIX010000079.1:0-12537 GCA_039028075.1 Bacteroidota bacterium
AGCGCTTCAAGGAGCATTGCCCGGAATTAACATTACTACTAATGCATCCGGGGCGGAGCAGAATAATGTAAACATCTTAATACGGGGAAGAAATTCTATCAATGCGGCCAATGGCCCGCTCATAGTACTTGATGGTGTGCCCTACACGGGAAATATATCGGATATTAATACAGTAGATATTGAGTCGATGTCCGTTTTAAAAGACGCGTCTTCCACGGCAATCTACGGCTCTAGAGGAGCAAATGGAGTGATCTTAATTGAAACAAAAAAAGGTGCATCTAGTCAAGGGAAACCGACAATTACGTATAGCGGTTATTACGGAATAACAGAGCTAGGTAACATTCCGGATATTTATGACGGTGAAGGGTTTGCTTTGTTTAAAGAGCAACGTGAGCCGGGTGAATTGACCGATAGCGAGCTAGAAGTGCTAACGTCGGGCCAATCTACAGACTGGCTTGATCTCGCCACACAAACCGGAACCAAACAAGAACACACCCTTTCTGTCGCAGGAGCCTCCGAACGTATAAACTACTATGTTTCAATGAGCTATTTAGACGCAGAAGGCGTGTCAATCAATGACCATTTTGAACGAGTAACACTTAGGATAAATCTCAATTTCGATATTACCGATAACTTAAAATTTGGAACTTCCACGCAACTAACAAGAATTGACCGGTCCGGGTTAGATCCTGATTTCAGCGGAGACGGAGGCGCTTTTTTTATGAACCCTCTCACCTCAGCTAAGGATGAGAACGGTAATCTTACTGTCTTTCCGTGGCCAGAGGATGAGTTTTTTGGCAATCCACTGGCCCCTACATTAGCGACTAACGATAACATCAATAATAAAATTTTCACTTCGAATTATCTGGAGTATAGTTTCCCTTTTATTGAAGGGTTATCATACAAACTCAATACCGGAGTCGAATACGGTTCCAGGAATGAAGGCACCTACTTTGGTAGAAATACCGCAGATGGAGCCAATAGAAATGGAGAAGCTGAAGTGCGTAATCAAGTAGATGAAAATTACCTGATTGAAAACATTATCAACTATTCCCGAAATTTTGGAGACCACTCAGTTACTTTCACTGGACTTTACAGCGCTCAAAAAATACAAACTGAAGAAAATACAACCGAGGGTGTCAATTTTCCAAGTGACATTCTAGGGTACAGGCAACTCAACTTTTCGAGTGAAAATATATCCTCAGAAGTTGACTTTGAGCAGCGTACCCTCATTTCCCAAATGGGTAGGTTCAATTATGGATATCAGGGAAAATACCTTTTAACATTTACGGTCAGAAGGGATGGCTACTCCGGGTTCGGGGAAAATAATAAGTATGGTGTATTCCCCTCTGCAGCCTTAGGCTGGAATATTAGTGATGAATCCTTTTTCCCGGACGGTTTTGTAAGTCAGGCTAAACTAAGATTATCCTACGGAGAAAATGGCAATCAGTCCATTGGTCCTTACAGTAATCTTGCGTTGCTAAATGATAGATCCTATGTCACCAATGATGAAGGTGAAGATCAGGTTGCAGCGGGGTTTGTCCCGGATCAATTGGAAAACGATGATTTAACCTGGGAAACAACAGCGACGGCCAATATTGGCCTGGACTTAGGATTCCTCGAAAATCGATTCCAGCTCTCAATAGATGCCTATCAGGCCAATACAAGAGACCTTCTGTTGCAGAGGCGGATCCCATCAGCTAATGGGATCACTTCTATTGTACAGAATGTTGGGGAAACTAAAAATACTGGAATCGAATTATCACTTACAGGATACGCCGTAAACAAAGAGGATTTTAGTTGGAATTTCAACGGGAATATTTCTTACAACAAGAATGAAATTGTTTCACTATTTGGTGAAAATGAAGATGACATTTCAAACAATTTATTCATTGGCCAGCCCATCCAGGTCAATTATGGTTTTGTTTTTGATGGAATTTGGCAGGAGGGTGACGATATCGCTAATTCAGCGGAGCCATCTGCGGTTCCCGGTGATGTAAGAACAAGAGACATTGATAACCCACTGGATAACGAGGGAAATCCAATCGTTGGCATATCAAATGACTTTGATCGTGCCATTCAAGGTCAACGGGATCCCAAGTTAATTTGGGGGCTTGAAAACACGTGGAGATACAAAAACATTTCACTTTACGTATTCGCTCATGCCGTATCCGGCGTAACAAGGCGAAACACCTTGAGAGATGTCAATGTATTTGGTGAGGTTAGAAGAAACTGGTATGTACTTGATTATTGGACCCCCGAAAATCCAATTAATACGTATCATAGAAACAGTATTGATGCTAATATCAATAATGTAAGGTTTTATGAGGATGCTGATTTCATCAGAATCAAGGATGTAACTCTTTCATATACATTCAATGATAAGCTTTTCGGGTCTACTGGCTTTAAAAATGCCAGGGTATATTTTACAGCAAGAAATCTATTAACAATAACTGATTGGGAAGGATTAGACCCGGAACTGGGTAATCAAAATGCTGTACCGCTTCAAAAAGAATTTATTTTGGGATTAAACATTGGCTTACAATGAGACGAACTATGAAAACAATACTACACGGAAGCCTTCTGGTCCTGATCATGTTTTCCTTATCATGCGAAGACAACTTCCTGGATCAGGAAGTTCCTCACAGAGTGTCTGCCGATGATCTATATGTGGATGAATCCGGGTTTGAAATCGGACTGAACGGACTATATGCGCTGGCTAGAACAGAGCGGTCAGGAATTACAAGCAATAACAATCCTACCGGAAGTTCAAATAATTTAATGAGTTCCATGATGATGGGAGGAACGGACCTTATTTATGCTAATAGGCCCTGGAATGCAGAAAGGTTTCTGAATGACTGGGGTGCCCAGGTCGTTGGAGGGGATGCGGCAATCTATTTCAGGGAAGTTTGGGAGTGGTTATACGAGACCATCAATGCGGCCAATACAATAATATCCAGAGGTGATGCGTTTGTAGCGGATATTCCAGAAGGGAACCTCGACCAGATCGCTACATTCAACCGAATCATTGCAGAGGCTCGAACCATAAGAGCCTGGGCTTATCGGCACCTTATCTTCTTATGGGGTGATGTACCGATGCCACTCGACGAATCAACTGGCCTTAATTTCAGAGTAGATTGGGAGCGAACTTCCGTTACGGACGTGAGGGCTCAAATGAGAGAAGACCTGGAATTTGGAACGCTCCATTTGCCGGAAGACCACCTTAACGATGGCAAAATTGTCAGGGCGGTAGCTCAACACTATCTCACGGAGCTCTTGATCATCCAAGGGGATTTTGACCTGGCAATCACTACCGCTTTAGCTGCTATCAACGGACCAAAGCAATTGGTGACTAATCGTTACGGAGTTAGTGAAAGTGATCCGGGCACACCTTTTTCAGATATGTTCCTGGATGGAAATTCCAACCCCAGTCAAGGGAACACAGAAGCCTTGTGGGTTTTTCAGAATGGTTTTGAAATAGAAGGAGGACAAGGTCATAATATCATGAGAAGATGGCTAATGAGTGAATACAGCAGCACGAGTGGAGGTTCGCCAGGGCTGGAAATTACGGTTGAAAGAGGAGGTAGAGGACAAACCCGACTTTCTGCAACCACCTTCATGTTAGACCTGTACGGAGCCAGAGATGCATTCAACGGTTTACTTGTGAATGATGACCGGGGAGGAGAGTTTGCGTGGCGAACTTCATTTACTGTAGGTGCAGCCGACCCAAGTTCCGCCGGTGCGGTAGGAAGCCAAATATTTTTAGATTTTACGCTAACAGATCCTTTAGGAAATAGGTTTAGGCCTTATACCAGGAAATGGGATTGGTCCCATGCGATTAACGTCAGGGAAAGCAGATCATTTAATGATCAGATCTACTTACGATTAGCAGATACCTATCTTCTATTGGCAGAAGCCTACTTCAAAAATGGAGATAACGGAAATGCAGCTATTTACATCAATGAATTAAGAAATCGTGCAAACGCTCCGGTGGTTACTGCAGGAGATATTACACTGGATTTTATCCTCGATGAAAGAGCTCGTGAGTTGTTTTCTGAAGAGCACCGAAGGTATACTTTGCTAAGAAACGACAAGTGGATGGAAAGAACGAACTTATATAACACAGTGGTATCCGGTGCCTTAACAGAGCGGGACAGGTTATACCCCATCCCTCAATCCTTCATTGATGCCAATATAGACAATGAGATCAGAAATAATGAGGGCTACTGACTCTTAATGAGAATAACAGTGATCCTGAAAACAGTGAATACTATGAAAGAAAAAATTAAATCCTATTGGAGTTATTGCACACTTATTTTGTTTGTATTGGTAAATACGGCTTGTGAAGACGATGATTCCGGCAACATTAGCGGAACCTTGACTGTCAACATACCTTCGATCGATCTTGGTAATGTAGAGGTTGGCTCTATGGTTCAAGAGCAAATCATCGTGACTAGTTCGGGTCTAAATGAGCTTTTGGCAGTTACTCTAGAAGGAGAAGGTCTTACTGTAACACGTAATACATTTGTTTTGCAAAGTAGTGGAGGTGTGGATACTGTGGAAGTTACCTTTGCACCGGTAGAGGAGGGTGGTGCCAGGTTGTTTGAGGGCTCGGTCAATTTTTTTGCCGGTGGAGTAAGACAATCTGTTCCGGTATCTGCTAACGTCACCTCCACCCCAACATTAACCGTCGATCCTACTACTATTGACTTTGGAGAAGTAGAACCAGGCTCCACTAAGTCAAGGGAATTTACGTTGACAGGTTCCAGACTAACCTCAGGGGTTACTATTTCTACTACCGACGATGGGCTAAGTGTGGGTCCCAGTTCCATTGATGAAGCTAATGGTGACAATACAATTACCGTAACTTTCGAACCTCCCGAGGGTACCGCTGAGGGTCCATTTGATGGTTCCGTTACTATTTCGGATGGAGGTTCAGCGGTTGCCACAGTTTCCATAGTAGCTGAGATCACGGAAGTATTTACAGGTTTACCAGTGGGTACGGTAGTCTATGCTAATGACATGGAGTTTGGTAATGATCACGAAGCAGATGCCGTAGTGAGTGATTTTGAAGAAGCAGATGAATTACACCCGACTGTGGCGGTTGCCTACACCTTGATTCCGAACAACGATAATCCAAATAGGATTCGTACCAATAAAACAAGTTCCAGATGTCTGGATAATTCAATCGGTGACTGTGGGAACGCCTTACGTTTTACAGGGAATGGAAGCACAGTGAATATTGCTCTTTCTGGTCTTGAAGCAGGTCGAGGTTATGAAGTTTCCTACTGGGTGCGCCCTGACGGAAGTAGCGATAGATCAATGGATGTGACGGTAACCGGCGATACCGGTGAGGCTTTTGAAAATTGGGGTGGTTTTACAGACCGGGATTTTTACAGGGAAGTCGTAAGAACTGGTGTAGCGGATGGCTCAGGGAATCTGTCCATCAACTTTGAGTACAGTTTTGATAGCACATCAAGAACGATTTCAATCGATGATCTGGAAGTGGTGACGTTGTGAGGTTGACTACAACAAGATGATCCATAGGTTAAAGCTATCTCTGCTGGTAATTACTTTTGTTCTGCTTGGGGGTGTTACATTATCTCTAATATCAGCTTCATCCGTTAAAAGTGATGCAGTAATGACTATAAGTGGAATACACGTTTCTAAGGAAGAGTTTGAACTCTCTCTTAATTGTAATGTAGCCCACACTTATAATTACTTCCATTTGACATGGGGAGCGGAAGACCATCCTGGTTTTTGGCAAACATCATATGGAGGAGAAACTCCTTCAAGTTACATCAAGAAAAGAACAACTAATCAACTTGTAGATCTTAAGATTAAACAGCATTTGGCAATTGAACTTGGCCTGATTTCCAATTTTACCTACGATACCCTCGTGAAATGGTGGAAGCAAGACAATTTAGATAGAAAGACAAGACATGAGTCTGGTAAGGCTATATACGGTCCGGTAGAAAGTTCACTAATCAACTTCTACAAGTATTATTATTCAAACCTCTTTAATAAACTTCAAGACCAACTCAACCAAACGCGGTTTAAACTTGATGAAAGTCAGCTCGCTTCATTCTATGAAATAAACAAAGAAAGGTGGTTTACTTACACTCCTTCAGTCGAAGTAGAGTATGTGGAATATAGGTATCAAGGTCAATTAGAAAAGGATCGAGTTTATCAGGAGGCGGCTTCAAATAAGAGAAAAACGGAGAATGGTACTTCATTAAAAGAGGTGATACCTGGTGATAGCCCTTTAATCCAATATCATCATAAAACTTATACTAATGATGAAAAGATTTTTGGTGAGGATAACCCCAATCGCCTCATAAAACAATTAGCTTTTAATTTAACTGAAGGAGATCTCAAAATAATGCATGTCAGAGAAACCTCATCCGTCTATTTGATGAAATGTCTCCGCAAGGCAAATGAAAAAATTTATTCTTTACGTGAGGTAGAAGACGAGTTGCTTTGGTATTATAGGAAAAGCCGGTATGATAGTCTGATAAAAGACCTTAGCCTTTGCGCGGACGTTGTTATTCACCGGCCCATTTACGACAACCTCCAGATACCGTTAGGACCAAAGTTTATAAAACAGTAAAAAAGGCGCTTGTTCTTACCGAAATATAGCAATATGACCAAAAAGATACTTTTTTTACTAGTAGTTGGAGTAGTGAGTATGACGCTGTTCGGTTACCAGGAAGATAATTACGTTGTTTATTATGTAGATGCTAATGCTGGAAATGATCAGGCTAGCGGAACCAGTGCAGCATCTTCATGGAAAACATTAAGTAAGGTGAGTTCTACCACTTTTCAACCGGGTGATCAAATCCTTTTTAAAGCAGGTGGTGTTTGGAATGAACGACTGGTATTAAGCGGCTCAGGAACAGAGAAAAACCCTATCAGTATTGATAAATACGGAGATGGGAACAAGCCTATTTTTAATGGAGGTGGCGGTAGTGAGGGCTTGCCCACAGTGCTTTTGGAAAACGAGGAATACTGGGAGATAAACAACCTGGAAATCACAAACTCTAACGGCTTGATCTCAACCTATCAAAGTGACTTATGGGGCATTCGGGTAAATGTGACCGAAGCAGGTGAGTTTAATCATATCTATATTAGGAATTGCTACATTCATGCCGTAGGGAGTGATGTGCCTGAAGCAAAAAGTGGCGGCAAGCTTGCAGGTGGAATATATGTCACCGTTGAAAGCCCTCCAGAGAGCCCGGCATGGTACAACGATCTGAAAATTCAAAATAATGAAATTGGCGGAGAGTTAGGAGGTGATCTGGTTGGAGGCCTGGGTATAGCAACCAATTCTACGCACGGGGCGTTGGACAAAGGCAAGGAAAGAAAACCATTTCTAAATGTGGTCATCAGCAACAACATAGTAGGACCTACTGGTCGAAATAATGTTATCATTCGCGTAAGTGATGGTGCCGTTGTAGAACATAATCTACTGCGTGATGCGGGCCGCTTTTCCAAAGGACATAGCATATTTAACTTCAATACAACCAACCTTACTGTACAATACAATGAAGCCTTTGGGAATACAGGTCCTGCCGGTGAAGCAGATAGAGGGGCCTTTGATGCCGATTACAATGCACGTAACACCTACTACCAATACAATTACAGCCACGACAACAACTGGGGATTTGCGTTTATGAAGAAAGGTATAAATGAAAACCCGGTCTTTCGCTACAACATCAGTGAGAATGATAAACTAGCCGTTTATTTCTATGGATTCGAGGATCAGAAAGGACCGCAGCGTGCACAGGTTTACAACAATACCCATTATGTTTCCTCGGATCACAAAATCGAGGTATTTAAAGATAGGACCGCGGTCAACACCAATTTTTACAATAATATATTTTACTTTCAAGATAGCGCCTCCTGGGGATCAAAAACACCTGTTAATTGTACTTTCGAAAACAATGCTTATTTCAATATTGGTGCAAAAGGGTCCAATGCAGTAGTTGCTGACCCTAAACTAGTGAAACCCGGACATGGAGATCAAAGCATTGATTGGTCCGATTATCCCGATGTATTGACAGGGTACCAACTCCAACTTATGTCGCCATGTATTGATACAGGTAAAAAAGTGGCGGACCACGGAGAACAAGATTTTTGGGGAAATCCACTTTACCATAGATCGCCTGATATTGGAGCCCACGAATTCACAACTAACCATTAGATCATGAATATCAATGCATCTGAAATACTAAACCATAAAAAGTTGAATAGTGATAAGCTGGTAAAGTATGCCATAAGGATTTTCTTGTATACAATCATTTGCTTTTTGAGCTTTACCTCGTATGCCGCCAATTACTATATCGATTCAGTTGAAGGTAGTGACGCAAATGATGGATCCTTGCTATCGCCATGGCAAAGCACTGCAAATGTCAATAACACCACGTTTATGCCGGGTGATAGTATTCTTTTCAGAGCAGGCCGGAGTTGGGTTGGGACCATTATTGCTCAAGGCTCAGGAACCGAGAATGCACCTATTGTCATCGGCAGATACGGTGACGGAGAAAATCCGATACTCAATGGAAACGCTTTGACGGATTGCACCTCAGAACCAGGGAAGACACATTATTGTACCATCTATTTGTTCAATCAGGATTTTTGGGTTATTCGTGACTTGGAAATAACTAATTATGACTCCTCTGAAGAAGGCCTCATCTCTCTCAATGAATGGGAAGCAAATAATGTAACCGATTATGTGGAAGTAACGGAACCTTCACCTTACACTGGAAACAACTCTAAAAAAAGTGGAATTCTGATAGAGGCCAATGATAAAGGTGCAATGACGGGTCTTCAGTTTCTAAACCTGGAAATTCATGGTATCAATGGAGATATTTCAGACAAAGACAATGGAGGTATCTTCTTCGAAGTACTTCGATTTCAGTCCTCGGACACACCGAGTTACTTTCAAGATATACTTATAGGAAACTGTCATGTCCATGATGTTGACCGAACAGGAATTTCTAACTGGTCTTATTATGATGATCGGGAACTCAGAACTAACATCAACTGGACTCCTAACAAGAATTTTATAATCAGGAATACAATTTTTGAGCGGACCGGCGCAAATGCACTAATAGTAAGGGTCTCTGATAGCGCAATCATTGAGGGGTGTCTGTTCAATCAATGCTCCATCAAAGGATCTGGTAATGCAGCGTTCAATTTCAATACGGACAATACTGTCTGGCAGTTTAATGAGTTTACGGGTACAAAAGCGAACGTTGATGATGTGGATGCAGGAGGAGTGGATAGCGATTTTCGAAGTAAGAATACATTGATCCAATACAACTACAGTCACGATAATGACTTTGGCATGCTAGTGACCGGAGGTGCCGGAAGGTTTAATGACAGCACTATTGTAAGATACAATCTAATTGAACGCGATGGGTTGATCTCCAAAAGAGGAAACGATGGCAAGCATTCATTTCGTGTTTCAGGATCTGCGACCAATACCTTGATACATAATAATGTCATCTATCAAGGAAGCGATCAAACTGACACCAAAGTACTTTTGCACAAAGGGTTGGAGAATACGAATGCTACTAACACCCGGTATTACAACAACATCTTTTATGTAGATGCTACCGGCAGTTCATATGAATTTGGAAATAGCAGGAACAACTTTTTCTCAAACAATATTTTCTTTGGAAATGGCGCAGAAAACGAGCCTGTTGATGAAAACAAAGTAACAAGCGATCCACGCTTAACAAATCCCGGCTCAGGAAAGAATGGATACTTATTGCTCGATGGGTCTTCTGCCATAGGTGCCGGAAGGACGGTTGATGATCTTCCCGAAAAAGACTTCTATAACAATCCGATACTTGAGGATGTACCTCTAGATATAGGGATACACCAGGTTTCTGATGAAGTAATACTCTCATTTGAGCTAGAGGGAGAACAAAGCAAAGTAACTCTCCACCCTAATCCGGTGATAGGAGAACATCTCGTCATCAAGGGGCTTCAGCAGGACATCACGCTTAGTCTACATGACCTACAAGGCAATCTGATACATGTTGAAACGGGCCTATCACAAGGAGATTACAAAATGAAGTTACCCGCCAACTTGAACGCAGGGATTTACTTTCTCTCGATAGCCACTGTTACCGGAGAACAACTTTTGTCTTTTAAGATACTCAAAATATAAAGCTTTATAATTCCTATCGCCATGCCAAGATTGTTTGTATTCCTTTTTACCGTTGTATGCGTACTCCCGGGAGTCGTGAAGGCTGACCATGAAACTACCATTCAAAATATTGGATCACGACAAAAAACTTCACTAAATGGGCTTTGGCAGGTCATCATAGATCCTTTAGAAAATGGCCTTTACAACCATTCATTAAAGGAGCGTAAAAATGGTTACTTCAAAAACAAAAAGATGAACTCTCCAGATGACTTGATAGAGTATGATTTTGATAACTCCTATCAACTCAATGTTCCTGGGGACTGGAATACACAAATGGAAAAACTTTTTTTTTATGAAGGTACTGTCTGGTACAAAAGATCATTTAGTTATCACCAAAAAGACAAAAAAAAGGTATTACTATATTTCGAAGGAGTAAATTATCACTGTAAGGTATACCTTAATGGCGAATATCTTGGTGAGCATACAGGAGGTTTTACTCCTTTTCAATTTGATGTTTCAGCGCTTCTAAAAGCGGAAAACTTCCTAATACTGAAGGTAGATAACACTAGGAAAAGGAATGCGGTACCCACTATAAACTTCGATTGGTGGAACTATGGTGGAATTACAAGGTCCGTATGGCTAGTTGATGTCCCGAACACGTATGTCAGCGACTATTCATTAAGCCTTAAAAAAGGAAGCACAAAGATTATCGAAGGATTTGTCCAACTGAAAGGTGAGCGAATATCTGGTCAAAATGTAAGGTTAAGTATTGGTGAACTGAAAAAAGCGCTTGACTTAAAAACCGATATTGAGGGGCTGGCGCGTTTTGAGTTTGAGGCAGATGTAACTCTCTGGTCTCCAGAAAATCCAAAATGCTACGAGTTATATATAGATACAGATCAAGAGAGCCTCAAGGACCTGATAGGTTTCAAAACAATAGAAACAAAAAATACTAAGATATACTTAAATGATGAGCCCATTTTTTTGCGTGGCATCAGTATCCATGAGGAGGCTCCTTTTGGTGCGGGAAGAGTCACAAGTGAAGAGCAATGTCGGATTTTACTACAGTGGGCAAAAGAACTCGGGTGCAACTTCGTTCGACTGGCTCATTATCCACACAATGAATTTATGGTTAGAGAGGCTGAAAAGTTAGGGCTATTGGTATGGTCAGAAATTCCTGTTTATTGGACGATTCTTTATAATAATCAAGAAACTTTCCGAAATGCCGAATCCCAGTTACGTTCGATGATTGACCGGGACAAAAACCGGGTAGGCATTGGACTTTGGTCAGTCGCCAACGAAACTCCCGTAACCGATGAGAGACTGGAATTTTTAAGGAAGCTGATTCGAACGGCTCGTGAATTGGACGACACCAGGCTGATAACAGCAGCGTTGAATTCCCAAAGAGGGGTCAATGATGAAATAATTATTGATGACCCATTGGGTGAATATATAGACGTAATTGGCATAAACAGTTACTGTGGGTGGTACTCAAAAAAACCAGGACAGTGCAGTGGCATTAAATGGAAAAATGAGTTCGACAAACCCATGATCATGAGTGAGGTGGGAGCCGGAGCTTTACAAGGTCTCCACGGAGATGAAAACGAAAGGTGGACTGAAGAATACCAGGTAGCCGTCTATGAGAATAACATCGAAATGATCAAGAATATTGACTTCTTAAATGGGCTTTCTCCCTGGATTTTGATGGATTTCCGATCACCAAGGAGGAATCTTAAGCAAATTCAAAATCATTACAATCGAAAGGGACTGATATCAGAAACTGGAATAAAGAAACAGGCATTCTATGTGCTCAAGGAGTTTTATGATGAGCTAGAAAATGAGGTTTATAGTAACTCAAAAGATAAGGGTACTCAGGGTGACTAAACTAAATAAGCTTTGGGAAAAGCCACAGATGATTGTAACTACTGCGTAAAATGAATGCCGAAGTGATATGTACTTCTCTTGATCTATGCAATAATCTTGATCCCCTTCAACGGACTGAGAAAGATCTACCATTTGAAATTTATCAGGCTTTCAGTCCAGATAGCATCCTTAGAATAGGTGATATTGAGTCTTTTAAAAAAGACCTATCTAAGTTAGAAGCACTTACTAATATCAAAATTTGCACTTTAGATAATCTTATAGAAGCTCTGAAAACCCGTCATGATTTCTTTGATTCAAAAGGTTGTAGGTTATCACATCACAGTATAAGTTATTTTCCTTTTTCTCCAAGCCCAGCATCAGAAGTTAGTATCATCGTCAAACAAGTAATTGATCATAACTTTGTGGGATTGACTGATGTTGAGAAATATCAAACCTATATTTTGACTCAAATAGCAAAGTGGAATTATGAAAAAAAATGGATCCAACTATTTCAT
>JBCCIX010000080.1:0-12477 GCA_039028075.1 Bacteroidota bacterium
CTACAATTACTACAGAAATAGAGTAGCATGTTCTTCCTCTACATGCGCCTCGTCTTCCAAACATAGCCAATCCGTAGATGCTGAAAGCATTAGAATCACTTTTCTCTCCGAAGGCGGCGAGTGGATTACAGATGAGCTTTACATTGATGCCAGAAGTCCGGATTATACGAGCAGGTGGACATCTGTTGAAATTCAAACCAAATCCGGACTTACCTTTTCTCTTTAAATTATACTCATGCGATTACTGAAATCTATTTGTTTGTTGTCTTTATGGTTTATTACGTCGTGCTCTAATGATGATGATTCAATGGTCCCAATGGTTCCTGAGCGTCCTTCCGACCTTACGGCAAAGGAAGTTTCTACAGAAGAGATTGAAATTGAATGGACAGATAATTCGATAGATGAAGTCGGCTTTTACGTAGAACGAAAACGAAACGACCAGCCTGATTTCCTTCAGGTAGCTACGTTAACCTCTAACGCAACCTCTTATTTGGATATCAATTTAGCGCCAGGCACCAGCTACATGTATCGTGTGCTGGCTTTCAATGAGGTTGGTCCTTCTGAAAGCTCTAATATCATCCAAGTCAGTACCTTGGAAAGATCAATTACAGAAGATCTGGAAGCACCATCGGAGTTGGTGGCGGTAGCCCTTTCTGATAGCACTATACGCCTCAGCTGGAATGATAATTCTTCAAATGAAACCGGGTTCGAAATAGAATTTTCCACTACCGGTACCAGTGGACCTTTTACACAGATCACCGTCACCAATGCGGAGGTTATCTCTTTTACGCACACGGGCCTAACGTCAGATCAAGAGTACACTTACAGATTAAGAGCCGTAAATAGCGATGGTGCCTCCGGGTATTCAAACTTTGCCAGTGCTACAACTACTTCATCACCCCAACCTCCCGCAGCGCCAACTCAGTTGGTAGTAGCGTCGGAAACGGCAAATGCCATTGCGCTCGCATGGCAAGATAATTCAGCGAATGAAAATGGATTTAGGATCGAAGGTGCAATCAATACGAGTTCACCTACTTTCGCTATCGTGGGAGAGGTAAACGCAGATATTACTTCCTTTGAACATACAGATCTGGTTTCCGGTGAATCCTATATCTACCGGATCGTGGCGTACAATGAAGCAGGCGATTCCGACTACTCCAATACGGCAACAGCCCGAACCTTATCTGCTCCTGCAGCCCCTAGCAATCTTTCCGCCGCAGCCGTATCATTTACGCAAGTGGGTTTAAGCTGGAGTGATAACGCTGCAAATGAAGAAGGTTTCCAAATTGAACGAAGGTTAACAAGAGCAAATTTTCAGGTGATCGCGACTGTAGCAGCGGATATCACCACTTTTACCGATGAAAATCTTAGCGAAGGCACCACTTACATCTATCGCATCAGCGCTTTTAACGCCATTGGAAGCTCTCCTTTTTCAAATGAAGCCTCCGTACAGCTGCCGATCTCTGAGGTGACAGCCTTCGCCACAGAAGATAATTTACTTATCTTTTCCTCAGCTGATCCTAATCAGGCAAACCAAGTTTTTAATTCCGGATTAAATGAATGTGGTTGTTCATTTTCAGTTCTCCCGTTCAATACAGAATTCGTTTGCGGTTTTGCAGCTGTAAAGTTTGGTGACTTACAAAGTGCAATTGCAGGTAGAAGTATTCAACGAGCCACTCTAAAACTATATGTGAGTTATTTACCGGCCAATCCCACCGTCTACACTTTAAATGCATTCACTGCAAACTGGAATACGAATACGATTACATACAATAACGCTCCTGGAATTTATAATGCCAATCAAGTGAGTTTTAACTCACCGGTGACGAGCGTAGTACCGGTAAGCATCGACATCACCGGCATTGTAAGCAATTGGGCCAACGGCACTTGGCAAAACAATGGGATTGTAATCCAGGAACCTGTAGCTCAATTACCGCTAGTGTCTCTCGTCAACATTTCGGGTTTTGAAAGCCTTGAAGCGAACTCCGGAGGCGATCGAAGACCGCAAATAGTGGTTGAGTTCAATTAGTTAACGTGAGTTCGATATAATTCAAAAGTCCGTCATACCGGAAAAATTAGCTTTCGCTTTTAGAAAAGCTAACTTTTCCGGTATCTTAGTGTAGCTGTTCGGGGGATTGGAGACATTTTTCGTCCTTCAGCTATGGGAATACTAACCGTGGTTTTGTTAAAATCAATGGGGAAGAGTTCCTACAAAAGTTCAGAGGGCTTAATATTAAATTCCTCTTTAAATGCTTTTGTAAAATAAGACAGATTACTGAACCCTACATCGTAAGCTATTTCCGAAACGGTTCCTTTCTTACTTTCTAAATATTCGTAAGCTTTCTTTAAACGATACTGACGAATAAAATCAGAAGCACTATAACCAATAATAGCCTTCATTTTACGGTGCAACTGGACTCTGCTCATGCTCATTTCCTTGGCAAACTGATCAACGGAAAAATCACTGTCATTTAGGTGTAGCTCCAAAAGTTTACCCACCTGCCGCAGAAATACATCCTGAATCGAAGAAACATCCTCTACTTTTGGGCTCGTCATAAATTGCGTCTGGTGATGGTTCCGGATTCTTTCACGCTGTTCCAGAAGACTTTGAATCCTAACCTTCAGTTCCTCGATTTCAAAAGGTTTGTTTAAGTAGTGATCGGCGCCCTTTCCTATATTGTTAAGCTTACTTTCCTGGTCAGCACGCGCTGTGAGCATAATCACAGGTATATGTTGTGTTTTGGGATCACTTCTTACGGCTTCCAGTAATTCCTCACCATCCATCTCAGGCATCATAAGATCGGTTATAATTAGATCAGGGATTTCTGTAATGGCCAATTCAACCGCTTCTTTTCCGTTTAATGCCCCTTGCACCTCATATAAATCACCAAGCTCTTTTTTGATGTAATTTCTTAAATCACTATTATCTTCAGCAAGAACCAGCCTGGGTAAATCAGAAACCCCGGTACTGTCAATCGCGTGACCTTCCAATTTGCTGGAACGTGGAACTCTATCTGATGCCAAGGTTTGGGGCTCAACTTTTTGATCATGCATATATGCACTGTCGTCAGTAGGAATTTGGATCGTAAATAAGGTCTTACCCTCCTCACCTGACACACGTACGTTTCCATGATGCAGTTCAGTCAATTCTTTAACCAGTGCCAAACCTATACCGGTCCCTTCCGCTTGATGTTTTGAATCTACCTGATAAAAACGCTCGAATATTTTTAACTTATCCTCTTCCGAAATTGAGGTCCCTGTATTAACGATTTCAATAAGTAGTTCCCCTTCCTTTCTTAAAATGTTAGCTTCAACTCGTCCGCCTTCAGGGGTGAATTTAAAAGCATTAGATAATAAATTGGAAACAATTTGCTCTATTTTTTCCCGATCGAAGAAGGTGGTTACGGGAATGTCAGGAATATTTCGTTTAAATTGAATTTCCCTGCTTTCGGCTAACGATTCGAAGCTAGCAAGTGTCACACGTAATGCAGAAATTATATCTTCCTTTGCTACTTTCAATTCCAGTTTACCGACTTCTAACTTGGACAAATCCAGGAGTTGATTAATTAACCTTAAAAGTCTATTCGCATTTTGCTGTATCAGATTTAGCGTCCATTTGGTGTCCTTATCATTATATTTATTTATAAGCTGAGTAACAGGAGCCGAGATCAGTGTTAGGGGAGTCCTAAATTCATGCGAAATACTGGCAAAAAAACGTGATCGCATTTCCTCTAGTTCTTTTTGTTGGTTATAAATCAATTCCTTTGTTTTTGACTTTTGATTTATGAAATAAAATACCAAGCTGAAAGCACTTATCAGTACCACTATTCCAATAATTAATAGATTCCTTTGCAGCGACTTATTTTTCAATTCGGCTTCTCCAGATCTTAAAAGTGCTTTTTGTAATTCTAATTCCTTTGCCTTTTTATCCGTTTCATACTTGATTTCTTGTGCGAGTATTTGCTCAGTCTTTTGCTCGTTAATCAGGCTATCTCTAGTAGTTTGATAAGCCTCTAAATACTTCAAAGAGCTGGAAAAGTTGTTTTTACTTTTATGGTATTCATAAAGCTGCCAATACAGCTTGGTGAGAACGTCTTTGGCCTCGGTTTCCTGTGATTTAGCTAAGGCACGATCGAAATAGTCCAGTGCTTTTTCTGATTGATCGATTTTATCGTACGATCGAGCTAGATTCAGATAGGTCAATATTAAGTTGCGCGGCTTATTTTCTTTGACTTTATATTCGAGACTTTGTAAGAAGTAGGAAATAGCTCTATCGTAGCGATCTTGCCGGAAGTAATTTTCGCCTATACTTTCAAGCGCCATACCCAAACCTGCGTAGGACTGTAAGTTCTCAGAGGTGTTTTTTGCTACTTGGAGGTAGTAGTTTGAACTATCATAGTTGTTTTCACTGCTATAAACCACCCCAAGATTCTGACTAACAGGGATTAGATTACGATCGTCACCAATTTCATTAATAAGAACAAAAGCTTGTAAAAGGAGTTTTTTAGCTTTCTGGTAGTTTTCAAGTTCAATTTCAATATTGCCCAAGTTCAGTAGTATATTGGCAACACCGGACTTGTCTTGCTCTTCCTCAAAATACGCAAGAGCTTCATAGTAATTGTCTGAAGCCTTATCCAAAAGTCCTAACAACTTGTATACATTGCCAGAGTTGCTGAGGACAAAAACATGAGAACCCATATTACCCGTTTCTAAAAAGACCGATGAAGCTAAGTCAAAATTGAATAACGCATTCTTGAGGTTTCCCGTTGAATAATAGACGATGGCTTTGTTCATATAGCAATCTCCAATCCCGTCTCTATAGCTTATCTCATCGAATGATTGATAAGCCGAATCATAGTAAAGTAAAGCCCGGTCAAATTCATTCTTGAACTCAGACCAGAGGCCTCGGGCTAGGAAAACATCCCCCAATTCTTTGATCAAATTATTTTTTTCAGCGAAACCATAAGCCGCTGTAAGCAGTGAATCAGAGCGTTTAAAATCACCTTCAAAAGTAGATATGCGCGATAGAATGAGTGTCGCTTTTACAGCCGTTTCCGGCAACTCACCTTGGGTGGCCATATTAACGGTCAATGTCGCATAGTGACGAGAGGAATCGAAGTTTACGGAAGCATATTCTCGGGCTAAGGTCAAATGGATTTCAGTTTGAGCAACAAAGTCTCTTTTCTGGTCCAATAGCTTCTTCAAACTATCTATTTTGGTACCTTGGGCGTAGCATACCAGTGACGATAACCAGATCGTCGTGGTCATAACTATAATTGATACGGATACTATCGTATTTCCTCGGGACACAATAATTTATACATTGCTTGATTAAAATTACCTCAATTTCCCAAATAGGGCTGCCACTCCTCACAATGAAAACCTGAATAATCTCTCAAAAAAAGTACGTATGAAGGCTTAAAGGGTCTTGTCTTCAGTTTGACACCCGCTTTATCCGGAGAATTATCGCCTTTATGCGTATTACACCGCTTACAAGCTGTTACCAAGTTATCCCAAGATGACTTGCCTCCTTTTGATCGTGGTATTACGTGGTCTAAAGTTAGATCTTTGGGAGTGCCGCAATATTGGCACTGGAACTGATCTCGCTTAAATACATTCTGCCGGGTCAAGGCTACTCCTTTGTAAGGCACATTTACGTATTTGGTAAGTCTGATCACAGCGGGCATCGGAAAACTTTGCGAAATAGATCTTAGTCGATGTCCATTAGCAGATTCTACCATCTCCGTTTTATTTAGGTACGTTAGTAAAAAGGCACGCTGAACGGTGCAAATTGAGATTGGGCTATAATCCTGGTTCAGTACGAGTACCTTTCTATTCATCCCCTTAAGATAATGAGGAAAGCCTTGGTCAGCAACATCAAAGAGTCTCTTTTAGGATTCTTTTTATAGCGTGGAAACGATGAGACCGAACACCGGAAGTGCGATTAATAATTCCGTGCTTAGTTAATGTATCTATCCTCACTTTCCCTGAGGCATGAATAATTTCGTCCTCTTCCAGTAAGATCCCCACGTGAGTTACCTTGCCATCGTCATTTCCGAAGAATACAAGATCACCGGGAAGCCGATCGGCAAACGAAACGACTGTACCTTCATTCGCCTGAAAGCTTGCATCTCGAGGCAATGTATAGCCGCAAATTCTGAAAACAATCTGAGTGAAGCCAGAGCAGTCAATTCCAAAGGGTGAACGGCCACCCCATAGATAAGGCGTGTTTAAATAATCAACGGCCACAGACCTAAGAAAAGCGAAATCGCGCTTCTGGTTTAGGCTTTTTGCTTCGCCGTTAAAGGCAAGCTGTTCTTCCATTTTAAAAAGCTCGCTTGTAGATATCGGCAAAATACTGCCTCTCACGATGGCTATGTGATCCTTTTTATAAAGGATACTTGCAGTTGCGTCGAGAGATACCTTATAATCGCTGTTATTGATTTGAT
Organism: Bacteroidota bacterium; assembly: GCA_039028075.1. Classification (GTDB taxonomy): domain Bacteria; phylum Bacteroidota; class Bacteroidia; order Cytophagales; family Cyclobacteriaceae; genus Fulvivirga. Next base: position 6,450 of record JBCCIX010000080.1, read on the forward strand.
GGAAGTAGTCTGCAGGGATCTCGGCATGTTGTCTCAGGTCTATCCATCCCTCATAACCATCAAAAACTAGTTTTATGCGGGCCCATTTATTTGTTTCATCTCTTGCTAATAGCTCATAATGATCACCAAATAAGAGTTGGGTTACCATTTCACTCTGATCTGAAGCTGCATTTCTAACAGGTACAATGCTTAACCTGCAAATTCCGTATGAAAGACTCATGAATTAAGAAAATAATAAAGCCGATATCAAAATCCTTGCCGTTGAATTTCTCGCTTAACGTCTTTCTCCTTTAGACTATTACGCTTATCGTGAAGTTTTTTACCTCTGGCTAAGGCTATAAATAGTTTCGCAAAGCCTTTTTTATTGATAAAAAGTTGAACAGGGATAATGGTAAGTCCTTTATCTTGACTCTTTCTCTCAAGCTTTTCGAGTTCTTTTTTGTGTAAAAGCAATTTGCGATCTCTCAAAGGGTCATGATTGTAAAAGGAGCCTTGCTCGTAGGCAGAAATGTTTATTCCTTTGCTGAAAAGTTCACCTTTTCTGAAAAAACAATAGCCATCTTGTAAAGTCACTTTTCCTTCCCTGATTGATTTTATCTCTGTACCTTTCAAAACCAGCCCAGCTTCAAAGGTGTCTATGAATTCGTACTCGTAACTAGCCTTACGGTTTTTTATATTTATATTGTTTGAGAATCTTGACTTTTGCATTGTCATTACTTGCTAAAGGTAGAAAAAATCTCTTTGATCCGACTTTTCTTTAAAAGCTTTTGACCCGTAGTACCTTCAGCAATCAGCCTATTACCAACTCTAGCTTGGTAAGTACAAATCAAGTTATGGTTAGCAAAGCGCTGTACGGAAGCAGTGATGTCCACGGTACTGTTTAAAAAGGCTGGGGACACATGGTTTATGGTTAATTGAGTACCAATGCCCTCTTCATCTTCCCGTTTCATTAACAAGATAAATTGTCTGGAGGTCCATTCTATTTCTCTGGCTAATGTAAAAGTAGAACAGACCTTATGTACGGTTGATCCTTGAAATACGGCTAAATCCTCCGGGGTCACCGCAAAAGAGTGCTTAACTTGATCTCCCGGTGAAATCTGTTTATGCATGGCCAAACTTCATTCTGGGATCAGGGCTTATGTCTAAATGGGCAAACTGCTTCTCAAGGTACTGATAATGTGCCGCCATTGCTATCATTCCTGCATTATCTGTGCAATATTGAAAGTCGGGAATGTAAACGTGCCATTTTCGTTTTTGAGCTTCTCCTGCCAACGCCTTTCTCAAACCCGAATTAGCAGAAACCCCTCCTGCAATGGCAATCTGGTTGATCTCCAACTGCTCACTTGCCTTGATCAACCTGGATAAAAGCATCTGTACCAGTGAGTGTTGAAGGCTCGCACAGATATCATTGATATTGCTTTCGACGAAGTCACTGTCCTGTTGAATTCGATTTCTCAAAAAATAGAGAAAAGCTGTTTTTATACCGCTAAAAGAAAAGTCCAAACCCGGTACTTCGCTATCGGGAAAATTATATTTTAAAGGATCACCTGATTGAGCGTATTTATCGACCAACGGTCCACCGGGGTAGGGTAGATGCATCAATTTAGCCGATTTATCAAATGCCTCGCCCACGGCATCATCTAAGGTAGATCCGATGACTTCCATATCCAAAAAATCTTTTACCCTTACAATTTGCGTATGCCCACCACTCACAGTTAGACATAAGAATGGAAATTTTGGCTTAGGCACCTCTATGAAATGTGCCAGGATATGAGCCTGCATATGATTTACTGCGATCAGCGGGATATCTAAAGCGTAAGCCATTGACTTGGCAAAAGACGCTCCTATCAGCAGCGCTCCCAATAATCCAGGGCCTTGCGTGTAAGCCACTGCATCCAGCTCCCTCTTCTTAACGCCCGCGCTCTCCATAGCCTGGCTCACTACCGGCACAATATTTTGTTGATGTGCCCTGGAAGCCAATTCCGGGACTACACCACCATAATTTTTATGGACTGATTGCGTTGCTATTATATTATTAAGTACTTTACCGCCTTGAATGACGGAAGCAGAAGTTTCATCGCAAGATGACTCGATAGCAAGCAATGTGGGACTCATCTGGTTAAATTTTGGCGCAAGTTATTAAAAAACGTATTGCCAAGGTAATTCTTTGGATTCTGCTGTCGGTATTCCTTTTATTGACAGGCCTGGCAGGAGCTATCCAGATTCCATACATTCAAACCAAGCTCGTTAATCTCATTTCCAACAGATTGTCTGAAGCTACTGGCTATCGCATATCAATATCGCAAATTGATATTGATTGGTTCGATCAGATACAAGTTGAAAATTTAAGAGTAGTGGATACTCAGGGAGATACGCTAGTAACCTCATCCCGGGTGGAGATCAATTATAGGCTTGAGACTGTACTCGGAGAAGACCCATCCCTCGACGATGTTTACTTGAACGAAGCTCGTATTTCACTGAAAAAAGTGCAACAGGGTGATTCAGCAGTTTTAAACATTAACCAATTCATAAAACGATTAAAAACACTTGGGAAAAAGAGAACCAAAAAGAAACCACTAACTGCCTTCACTATTGGAAGCATTAAACTTAAGAATACCTATTTCAGCTATTACGATCCTTTTAAAGAGGAAATCGAAGAAGGATTTAACTATCACCAATTCAGTGTAGAAAATATAGCAGCGGAGGTTGAAAATTTTTATTCATTAGGCGATACAGTTAGTCTGGACGTGCTAGAGCTAACGGGAAAAGAACCTAACGCCGATCTAAGCATTGACAAAATCAAAACGAAGTTCTTTTACTGTAATCAAGCCATGCATTTCCACGAACTGGACTTGATCGTTGGTAAGAGCAGAATCAAAGAATCCATCGAATTTAAATATCGAAAAGCAACTGATCTTAACAATTTCACTTCAGCTGTTAGCATTAGTGCTGAGTTAAATAATTGTCTTATTCATAATGAGGAGCTCGAAGAGTTTGTGCCGTTGTTTAGGAATTTTGATGAATATTATAATGTCACCGGTGTATTTAAGGGTCGCATCAATTCATTTCAAATTAAGAATTTAGATCTAAAGCTGAGCGGAGGTTCGATTGTTAGGGGCGATGCCAGAATAGTGGGACTGCCACTAATAGATGAGACATTTATTGATCTAGACTTAATGAACTCTTATGCGGTGAGTGAAGACCTTAAAAAGTATCTAAAAGATAAGACCTTTAGACGTCTTGCCCCATTGGATAATATAGGGTTCAATGCTAACTTTTTCGGTTTCCTCAATGACTTCGTGGCTACGGGTGATTTTTTTACTCAGTACGGCAGGCTGACCTCCGACATTAACTTAAAACTGAATCAGGAAGTTAACGCCTCTTCGTACAAAGGCGCTCTTAAAATGCATAATTTTGATGTAGGTGGATACACAAATAACGAATCACTTGGAAGGGTAACTCTCGACGGCAATATCAAAGGAAAAGGTTTTACCCTCGATCAGGCAGATTTCGTTCTCAACGGCAGAATCGACAGTATTGAACTTAACGATTACGACTACCATAATATTCAGACCAATGCCCGTTTTACGAAAGAATTTTTTGAAGGAAAAGTAAGAATAAAGGATCAAAACCTTAAAATGGAACTTAACGGATCCATTGATCTAAGAGGGGGTATTGACTTTTTTAACATTCAGGCTAAACTGGACACCGCTTTTCTAGATAAGCTGAATTTTACCTCAGAGTCCGTTTTTATTAGAAGTGATTTAAGTGTTAATGCGCGCGGATTGGAGTTAGATAATGTGTTAGGCTCAGCCAACTTCAAAAATACAATCATTAGACGTGCAGGACAGGAACTAGTTTTAGACTCATTAGGTATAATATCCGATAAAGATGAAAACATACGGAACGTATTCATCAACACTAATCTGTTCAATGGCACCATACATGGAGAGTTTGATTTTAGTATTGTGTACGAGCAGCTTAAAACACTTCTTTTCGAATATCAACTCGGCTTGGAGAATAATAAGGAATCGTTGGCTACGTATTATCAAAGCAAGTTCTCTGCATCCCCAGATTTTCAGGTGAATTACGTTTTCAACATCATCGACTTTGAACCGATTGCCAAAGTTTTTAGCCCTGAATTATACATTTCGCCATCCACATCCATAGATGGAAATCTCATTGGAGGATACACATCCATATTCAATGTGAACTCATATATCGATTCGGTTAATTATCAAAATGACTTCTTTTTAAATAATGAGCTTCAGCTAAACATCTCCAAGATATCGGATAGCACCAGTATACTCGCCTCGCTATACATAACCTCTGAAAACGAAAGAATAGCTGGCATCGAAACCAAAAACCTGTTTGCTGAAGCCATATGGACAAACCGACAGATTGACTTCGAATTTGACATCGATCAAGTAAAGTACCCTAATTACGTTAGATTAATGGGTGAAATAGATTTTCTTGAAGATACCACAAGTATTAAGTTTTTACCCTCAGACATTCATGTTTTAGAAGATAAATGGTCTCTTAGATCCGATAATCTAATTACCATATCCGGAAGAGAGATTAGCATTAAAGATTTGACCATCTTTCACAAGAATCAACAAATTAAACTTGAAGGCGAACTTTCTGAGACCCGTAACAAACCGATGGTATTGACCTTAGATAGCATCGATATAGGAACGATAAATTCCATTATTAACAAGGATTTGGGAGGACTTGTAAACGGCACCACGGCACTAACTAACTATTACCATGACATGCGTGTAACCAGTAATATTAAGGTAGACGCTTTTAGCGTGAATAAATTCGAAGTGGGAAACATTGTAGGAAATAATGTTTGGAACAATCAAAATCAAAGTTTTGATGTGAATTTCTTCATCGAGCGTATTGACCAAAAAGTCCTGGATATCTCTGGGACTTATGCCCCTAGTAATGATAACCTGGCGTTGCAAGCGCAACTAAGACAAACCCAGCTCAAAATCCTAGAGCCATTTCTAGATAGCTACTTTACAAAAATATCAGGTACGGCAACCGGAGAAGTTAACATTTCAGGAGCGCTGAGAGCACCCGAACTAGAAGGTAACGGCCAAATCAATAAAGCTGGGTTACATGTAAACTACTTGAACACGGATTACACACTGGCCGGAAACTTTTATTTAAATAAGACGCAAATTGGGTTTACAAATACTGACATCAGAGATCCCGATAATAATAGAGGTTCAATAAATGGTTACATAGAACATCAGGGTTTTAAAAACATGTCTATTGATATGAAGGGTACCCTTAACAACTTCACTGTGCTAAATACCACAGCTAAAGACAATGATTTATTCTACGGATCAGGAGTTGCTACGGGTACCATAGAATTTGCAGGCCCCATGAGTAACATGCGGATCTCAGCAAATGCTACAACCGGAAGAGGTACAAGAATTTTTATTCCTGTAGGCGGCTCTACCAATATTGAACAAGAGGAATATATCAATTTTGTAGACCTGACCGACACCACTAAATCATATGACTTTGTAAATGAAAAAATCAATTTAAAAGGACTCAATCTCGATTTTGATCTCAATATTACGAGAGACGCCTATTGCGAGATAATTTTCGACATTAAGGCAGGTGATATTATTCGAGGGAGAGGAAACGGCGATCTAAAACTTCAGATCAATACAAACGGCGATTTTAATATGTTCGGAGATTATACCATAGAGGAAGGGGGGTATAACTTCACACTGTACAACATTATAAATAAGGAGTTTGAAATTCTACCTAATAGTAAAATATCTTGGTTTGGTGATCCCTATGAAGGCGTTATGGACATTACCGCTACATATAATCAGGTAGCTTCTTTTATGCCTATTCTCACCAATCCGAATTTAGATTACTCTAACTCCCCGGAAATAAGAAGAAATTATCCAGTCCAAGTACTATTGGATATCGATGGCCGTCTTTTATCGCCTCAGGTGGATTTTGATATTATTGCTTCTAATTTGCCAAGAAATATACAAGTACC
>JBCCIX010000081.1:0-12473 GCA_039028075.1 Bacteroidota bacterium
GAGGTTAATTCCTCTTCCCCTCGCTTCGTGTCCCTGACTTCAAGCTCGAATTCATCAATATGTATTGAGGTATACACATCATCTCTCACCACTTTTTCGGAAATAACAATGGCATCTTCGAAGTTATACCCTTGCCATGGCATATAGGCTACACGAAGGTTTCTCCCAAGGGCAAGCTCTCCTCCTGCGGTAGCATAACCTTCAACCAAAGGTTGGTTCTTGCTAACTCTGTCTCCTTTTTTAACAATCGGCGTTAAATTAATACAAGTATCCTGGTTCGTTCTTCTAAATTTGATAAGATCATACGATCGGGTGTCCTCGTCGAACGAAATTAGAAGATCATCCTCATTCATATCGTACTTAATCACGATCCGTGTGGCATCAACGAATTCAACACTACCCTCACCTTCTGCCAATACTAATGATCGAGAATCAAGAGCAACACGTCCCTCCAAACCGGTACCCACGATTGGCGCTTGTGGTTTCATCAGAGGAACCGCTTGACGCTGCATGTTTGATCCCATCAATGCACGGTTAGCATCATCATGTTCCAAAAAGGGAATCATGGAAGCCGCTACCGACACAATTTGATTCGGTGCTACGTCCATATACTTCACTTCAGTAGGCTCCACTACAGGGAAATCACCTTCGAATCGAGCCTTTACGCGCTCATTTTCAAAGTCTCCCTGATCACTAAGCGGCGCATTGGCCTGGGCTATATTATGGGTATCTTCCTCTTCAGCAGTAAGATATTTCACGTTACCAGTCATATCTACCTGGCCACTACTTACTTCTCTGTAAGGGGTTTCAATGAAGCCCATATGATTCACCTTAGCGTGCACGCAAAGCGATGATATCAAACCGATATTTGGCCCTTCTGGTGTCTCAATTGTACAAAGACGACCGTAGTGTGTGTAGTGCACATCGCGAACTTCAAAACCTGCGCGCTCTCTCGAAAGACCGCCAGGGCCTAAGGCAGACATCCTTCTCTTGTGCGTAATCTCAGCTAAAGGATTGGTTTGATCCATAAATTGGGAAAGCTGATTTGTACCGAAGAAGGAGTTGATAACAGAAGACAGTGTTCTGGCATTAATCAGATCAACCGGTTTAAAGTCTTCGTTATCACGAACATTCATTCTTTCTTTGATTGTTCTCGCCATTCTAGCCAGCCCCACCCCGAATTGTGTGTAAAGTTGTTCGCCTACTGTTCTTACTCTTCTGTTGCTTAGGTGATCGATATCATCCACTACCGCCTTCGAATTAATCAACCCAATTAGGTACTTGACAATGAGAATAATATCTTCAGTAGTAAGTACTCGTTGGTCCGTATCGAGATCAAGACCCAACTTTTTGTTTATTCTATACCGACCTACTTCTCCAAGATCATATCTTTTTTCACTAAAGAATAAACTTTGGATGATATCACGAGCGGTTTGCTCATCCGGAGCTTCCGTATTCCTGAGTTGACGATAAATTTGCTCAACAGCTTCTTTGTCCGAATTGGAATTATCCTTAGAAAGTGTGTTAAAGATAATGGTATAGTCGGTTACGTTAACATCGTCCCGATGTAGAATTATAGATTTAGTTCCGGAATCTACGATCGTTTCAACATCTTCATCCGTGAGAATATGATCTCTTTCTAAAAGTACCTCATTTCTATCGATAGACACTACTTCTCCAGTATCTTCATCCACAAAGTCCTCCGTCCACGTTCTTAAAACCCTAGCCGCCAATTTTCTTCCACTAACCCCTTTAAGGTCCTTTTTGGTGGCATTCACCTCTTCAGAAAGACCAAAAAGGTCTAGGATATCTTTATCGGTACCGTAGCCGATTGCCCTTAAAAGCGTAGTAACCGGAAACTTCTTCTTTCGATCTATGTAAGCATACATGACGTTATTAACATCAGTGGCAAACTCTATCCAAGAACCCTTGAAAGGTATGATTCGCGCGGAGTAAAGTTTAGTGCCGTTAGTGTGCTTACTTTGGGCAAAGAAAACACCGGGTGAACGATGCAATTGAGAAACAATCACCCTTTCAGCCCCATTAATAACGAATGACCCTTTCTTGGTCATATACGGTATATTCCCTAGAAATACCTCCTGCTCAATGGTCTCAAAGTCTTCATTGTCTTCATCATTGCAGGTCAATTTCAATTTCGCCTTGAGCGGAACTGAATAGGTCAATCCCCTATCAATGCACTCATCTACGGAATATTTTGGAGGATCAACTATATAATCAATGAATTCAAGAACAAAATTCTCTCTCGAATCAGAGATTGGGAAATTTTCCGAAAACACCTTAAAAAGCCCTTCTTGCTCTCTTTTTTCAGCAGGTGTCTCTAATTGGAAAAAGTCTTTGAACGATTGAAGTTGTATATCAAGAAAATCGGGATAGTCAATCACTTTTTTAATGGATGAAAAACTAATTCTTGAATTTTCTACTGTATTAGCCAAAGCTTTATAATTTTAGTTTCAACTAGGTGTAAAACGTGCTGCTTTATAACGAGTACAAACAGCAAAAGACCCTAATTATTTCGATGGATTTTCCACCGAGATAAGGGTCTAATTTTGTGGACGACTAAATAGGCCGTCAAAGGCTTACTTCAATTCAACTTCTGCCCCAGCTTCTTCAAGCTGCTTCTTCAGGCCTTCAGCTTCATCTTTAGCAACACCTTCTTTTATCGCCTTGGGAGCGCCATCAACGATTTCTTTCGCTTCTTTCAGTCCAAGGCCGGTAAGCTCTTTAACAAGTTTAACTACCGCTAACTTAGCACCACCCGGTGCTTTAAGTATTACATCGAACTCAGATTTTTCAGCTCCGGCATCTCCACTTTCGCCACCTCCAGCAGGAGCTGCTACGGCCACTGCTGCAGCAGCGGCTGGTTCGATACCGTGAGTCTCTTTTAAGTACTCTGCAAGCTCATTTACTTCTTTAACAGTTAATTCAACAAGTTGATCTCCAATTGCTTTAACGTCTGCCATTTTCGTTTTATTTAAATAAGTCGTTTTTGTTCAAATTAATTTTCTCTTTCGGCCAAAGCCTTAACAAGCCCTGCGATATTACTACCTCCGCTTTGTAGCGCAGAGATCACATTTTTAGCCGGGGATTGTAATAAACTAATGACCTCACCAAGTAACTCATTTTTAGATTTGAGCTCACTAAGTGTTTTTAAGTGTTCTTCGCCAACGAAGATGTCACTATCAATGGAAGCAGCCTTTAGAAGTGGCTTTTCACCACCCTGTTTTTTTCTATAGTCTCTTATGGTTTTTGCAGGGAGATTAGCCGTTTCATCAACAAAGATCATCCCTGAATGTCCCTGAAGTGCCGGATCTAACTCTGCAAAGTCTCCTTCAACTGCATCGAGAGCTTTTTTTATAAGTGTATTTTTGTACACTTTATATTCCAGACCCCTTTCGAAACACAATCTCCTAAAGGCATTGATTTCGGCTACGGTAAGCCCTGACGCATCAGTCAGATAAAAATGATTATTTGTATCTAACCTATTTTTTAATTCATCTATTATTATCGCTTTTTCTTGCCTTGTCATAATTATAAGCCTGAGATTGAACTCTTATCTATGGTAATTGCAGGGCTCATCGTAGTTGATACATTTATACTTTTGAAATAGGTCCCTTTGGCTGAAGAAGGTTTCAACTTGGACACCGTATGTACCATTTCGATGATATTTTCTTTTATTTTTTCCGGTGCGAAGGAAGATTTTCCCACACTGGTGTGTATGATACCGAACTTATCGACTTTGAAATCAATTTTTCCCGCCTTTATTTCCTTCACTGCCTTTGCAACGTCTAATGTTACAGTACCCGACTTAGGATTAGGCATCAAACCTCTAGGGCCAAGTACCCTACCCAGACGTCCTACCTTCGCCATCACTGTTGGCATAGTGATAATAACATCGATATCAGTCCAACCTTTCTCAATTTTTTGAATGTACTCATCCAAACCCACGTGATCTGCCCCAGCATCTTTAGCTTCTTGTTCTTTTTCGGGTGTACAGAGAACAAGCACGCGAAGATCTTTACCCGTACCGTGAGGCAATGTAACTACACCACGGACCATCTGATCGGCTTTCTTTGGATCTACACCCAAACGTATGTCTATGTCTATCGACGCATCAAATTTGGTAAATGTAACTTCTTTCAAAAGTGATGACGCTTCTTCAATTGAATATTCTCTGGCGACATCTACTTTCTCCAATGCAGCTTTCTGATTTTTTGTAAGTTTTCCCATCTACGTCTACTTAGTTGCTCCAGGGAGCAGTACCTGTTACCTTTATTCCCATACTTCTTGCCGTTCCGGCAACCATCTTCATGGCAGACTCAACTTTAAATGCATTCAAATCCTGCATTTTGGTCTCCGCGATGGTTTTAACTTGGTCCCAAGTTACGCTACCCACTTTATTTCGATTGGGTTCTGCAGATCCTTTCTTCTTTTTTGAAGCTTCCAGCACCATTACAGCCGCCGGAGGAGTTTTAATTACGAAATCAAACGATTTATCAGTGAAAATCGTAATGAGTACCGGAAGGACCTGACCCTGCTTTTCTTGTGTTCGGGCATTAAACTGCTTACAGAAGTCCATTATGTTTAGTCCTTTACTACCTAACGCCGGACCTACGGGAGGTGAAGGATTAGCTGCCCCTCCGCGAATTTGTAATTTTAGATATCCACTAATTTCCTTAGCCATCTCTTAGTCTAATTTTTCTACTTGCATATAATTCAATTCGACAGGTGTGTTCCGACCAAATATCTTTACCATAACATTGAGCTTCTTGCGCTCTTCAAATACTTCCTCTACAGTGCCAGAAAATCCACTAAAGGGTCCATCCATCACTTTTACAGATTCACCTACTATATATGGCGTGTCAAGTTTTTCTTCGAATTCATCAATTTCATCCACCTTGCCGAGAATTCGATTAATTTCGGACTGTCGTAACGCCACCGGCTCCTTAGAAGATCCCGCTCCGTTGTTCCCAAGAAATCCAATAACACCTGGAATACTCGTAACTAAATGATTAGCCTCTCCATTACTCAAGTCCGCCGAAACAAGTACATATCCGGGAAAGAAATTACGTTCACGCACCCTCTTCTTTCCATTTCTCATTTCATACACTTTCTCTGACGGTATGAGCACTTGAGGAACAAACTCAGTAAGGCCTTCTCTTTCGACTTCTGTTTCAAGGTAAGCCTTAACCTTTTTTTCCTGCCCGCTGATCACCCTTACTACGTACCAATTAAGTTCACTCACAGCTCGTTAGATTAAAATTCTTGGTAGAATAAATCCATGCCATTTTGAAACACATAATCCATAGCTCCAATTATTAGCGCAAATATTAAGGAGGCTATCAAAACCAAAATTGAACTATTTTGCAATTGGCTGTATTTGGGCCACGAAACTTTATTTTTCATTTCGTCGTACGAATCCAGCACAAATGATTTCAATTTTTGCATTTCTACAATTATGTTTTAGCACGGGTGGAGAGACTCGAACTCCCAGCCAACGGTTTTGGAGACCGCTACTCTACCAATTGAGCTACACCCGTAGTTTAAATTACACGAGTCTAAAATCGATCTCCCTACCTTCTCCAGCCGTTCTTTTTTTGAACTTTTTATGCCGATCCTCGTGCCTTCCAGTTCAAAATGGTTTGCAAAGGTAGTGTAAAGTTTTTAGAAAAAAAAGCGTTCTGAAAGATCAGAACGCTTCAAATAGGATTTGATTTTCTTAGTCTAAGATCTCAGTTACCTGACCCGAGCCTACGGTTCTACCACCTTCTCTAATCGCGAATCTAAGCCCTTTCTCCATAGCAACTGCACTTATCAAGTTGACCTCAATGGATACATTATCACCAGGCATTACCATCTCCACACCAGAAGGAAGCATTATCTCGCCGGTAACGTCTGTTGTTCTTAGGTAAAATTGAGGACGGTACTTGTTAAAGAATGGGGTGTGACGTCCGCCTTCCTCTTTTGAAAGTACATAGACCTCAGCTTTAAATTTAGCATGAGGAGTTACTGTACCAGGCTTGCAGATCACCATTCCTCTTTTAATGTCAGTTTTTTCAATACCTCTCAATAACAGGCCTACATTGTCACCGGCTTCACCTCTATCCAAGATTTTTCTAAACATTTCCACACCGGTAACGGTCGATTTAAGGTCTTCCGCTCCCATGCCTAAAATATCTACAGCATCCCCGGAATTAATCACTCCTCGTTCGATTCTTCCCGTTGCCACTGTGCCACGACCGGTAATTGAGAAAACATCCTCAACAGGCATCAAGAAATCTTTATCGATCAAACGCTCTGGAAGAGGTATATAGGTATCTACCGCTTCCATCAGTTCTTCTACTTTGGCAACCCACTCTGCCTCACCATTAAGCGCACCTAACGCCGAACCTTGAATGACAGGAATATCATCACCTGGGAAATCATAATCAGATAGCAACTCTCTAATCTCCATTTCTACAAGCTCAAGAAGCTCAGGATCATCGACCAAGTCAACTTTGTTCATAAATACAACCAATGCAGGAACACCTACCTGACGGGACAACAGTATATGTTCTCTCGTTTGTGGCATGGGGCCATCAGTAGCTGCAACTACGATGATCGCACCATCCATTTGTGCCGCACCCGTAACCATGTTTTTTACGTAATCAGCGTGACCCGGGCAGTCAACGTGTGCATAGTGACGATTATCTGTTTGATACTCAATATGAGAAGTATTGATAGTAATACCTCTTTCTTTTTCTTCAGGTGCATTATCAATTGATGAAAAGTCCCTGGTTTCTGCCAGACCTTTGTCTGATAATACTTTAGAAATTGCCGCAGTCAAGGTAGTTTTACCGTGGTCAACGTGACCGATAGTTCCAATATTAACATGGGGTTTTGAACGGTCGAAAGTTTCTTTAGCCATATTTGAAAATCCCTAAGTTTAGTTTATAATTATCGTTTTATACAATTTTTTCTGGAGCCAAGAAGGGGATTTGAACCCCCGACCTCTTCCTTACCAAGGAAGCGCTCTACCCCTGAGCTATCTCGGCTTTATTTCGTCTCAGCTCAAAATGCAATTGCCTCAGCAATCTTGAAATGTGAGCTTTGAACCGAGAACTCAACGTCTGTGGGCAGATGAGCGTTAAACTTTCCGTTTTTTCGCCCAATAAACCTAACCCACTGGCTCGCCAATTTTTTATACCTGCCCTTTCCGTTTGAAAGGACAACCCTTGAGAGCGGGAGACGAGGCTCGAACCCGCGACCTACAGCTTGGAAGGCTGTCGCTCTACCAACTGAGCTACTCCCGCTTTTATTCGAAATCGCAAATAGCAAAATACAAATAACAAGGATTGAAATTTGATTTTTGAACTTTGTAATTTCAGTCCGTGGGGGGAGCAGGATTCGAACCTGCGAAGTCATAAGACAACGGATTTACAGTCCGTCCCAGTTGGCCGCTTTGGTATCCCCCCGACAACGCTAACAATGAACTTTTCTCTGAAAAAGAAACCTGCCTTAAGGCAGGTCTATCAAAGGAAGTGCAAAATTATACTCTTTTTGATTTTATTCAAGCAATTGAAAAAAAAATCGATTAGCTCTCGACAATTACAGTAGCACTTCCCTAGGCCGCTACTACGCCAAGCCCTAGATGAACAGGATCTCCCTTATTATTCCTGATCCAAATTCCTCCTCAATCCGCTGTTTAACTTTAGTTTTGGACATGTTGAGTTCGTGCTTTAAGGGCGCGGAGTTGATTTCTACGGTGAGTATCTCGTTCTTAATAAAAATCTTACCGGTTTTATTCGCTATCATCTTACCCATGAGGCCTTCCCATTTGGCAACCACCTGCATTTCATCAAATCGCGGCTTCAGTTGGTAGGTGCGTATCATTTCATTCAGTGCTTCACCCACCGTAGACAAATTCGATTTTCTATTTACTTTTTTCATACGCCCTCACTTTGATATGATAATGTTCCTGATTCAATAGTATAGAAGGTAGCTTCTAAGTTAAGCTCTTTTAATAACTCAACGGTTCTATCAGCTCTGGCGTCGGTGATAAATATTTGACCAAAATCCTCCAAGGAGATAATCTGCAGTAATTTTACGATACGCTCTTTATCCAGCTTATCGAACACATCATCCAACATGAGAATGGGGCTAAACCCTTTAGATTTTCTGATTATCATATAGTGCGTCACCTTTAGCGCTAATAGAAATGATTTTTGCTGCCCCTGAGAACTAAATTTCTTTACCGGCCTCTCGTCAATCAAAAATTTAAAATCATCCCTATGGACACCAATTGTTGTACGTTCCAATGCCCTATCTGTATGTAAAGCATTTTTAAAATGCTCCTTCAAACCTTGCGTTTTTACTGAAGAGTCGTAGGAAATGCAAACCTCTTCCTTACCCATAGATAACCGCTTATACATTTCAACGAAAACCTCAGTAAATTCTTTGATAAAAATGGATCTCTGCTCATAGATTTTAACATTCAAATCAATTAACTCCTGATCATAAGGCTGTAAAAGATCAGGATCATACTTCAGACCTTCTTTAAAACGTTTCAAAAGTGCATTTCTCTGCTTTAAAAAATGATTATAGCGAAGTAATCCGTTCAGGTAGTCCTTATCCAATTGACATATTAAAGCATCAAAAAACCTTCTTCTGAGTTCAGAAGCACCTTTGATCATCTCTGAGTCGTCAGGGATCACGAGTACTACCGGATATTGACCGACATGATGTGCAAGCTTCTCGTATTCAGACCTATCTACCTTAAAGGTCTTCTTTTTGCCTTTCTGCACAGAACATAGAACCTCCCTTTTACCGCCTCTATCAATGGTGGCTTTGATCATAAAAAAGTCTTGATCAAATCGTATGTTTTGTGAATCAATCGAATTGAAAGCGCTTTTTGTCAATGATAAATAGTGAATGGCATCAAGGAGGTTAGTTTTTCCTGCACCATTTGAACCTACTATGCAATTGATTTCGGGAGAAAAATTAAGCGTGATTTCAGCATAATTTTTGAAATTAATCAAACTCAATTTTTCAACATTCATTGAACTTTTTTATTTATTTTCGCAATCCTTACAGGAGAAAACAGAGGTGATGGCAACAACAACAAAATCCAAAAAGACTATTTCCAAAGATACATTTTCGAAAGAAACCTATATGACTTGGTTCGAGAGTATGCTTTTGATGCGAAGGTTTGAAGAAAAGGCTGGGCAATTGTATGGCCAGCAGAAAATCAAAGGTTTTTGTCATTTGTACATAGGACAAGAAGCTTGCATAGCAGGGGCCGTTTCTGCCTTGAAGAAAGGAGATAAATACATTACCGCGTATCGCGATCACGCCCACCCAATAGCACTGGGAAGCGATCCTAAATCCATTATGGCTGAATTGTTTGCAAAAGAAACTGGAATTTCCAAAGGAAAGGGAGGTTCGATGCACATGTTTGATAAGGAGAATCATTTTTTTGGTGGCCATGGGATAGTAGGGGGTCAAATTCCGTTAGGGGCAGGAATAGCGTTTGCTGAAAAATATAATGGTACAGACAATTTGTGTGTATGCTACATGGGTGATGGCGCCGTGCGGCAAGGGGCCTTTCACGAAGCGTTAAATATGGCCATGACCTGGAAATTACCCATTATATTTGTAATTGAAAACAATGGTTATGCCATGGGAACCTCAGTGGGAAGAACCTCTAACGTCACCGAGCTGTACCAATTAGGTGAAGCGTACAGCATGCCTTCCGAGCCTGTAGATGCTATGTCAGTGGAGGCAGTCCATAAATCCATTGAGAAAGCCGCTAATAGTATTAGAAAAGGAGGAGGTCCCTCCTTATTAGAATTTAGAACCTATCGTTATAAAGGGCATTCAATGTCTGATCCCGCTAAATATCGAACTAAAGAGGAGCTTGAAGAATACAAACTGCGTGATCCAATAGAGCAAGTAAGGCAAGTAATCCTGAAGAAGAAATATGCTTCTGAAGATGAGCTGAATGCCATTGACGCTAAAATAAAAGTGGAGGTGATGGATTGTGTTAAATTTGCGGAAGAATCTAATTTTCCAGATCCATCCGAGTCTTTGAAGGATGTCTACGCTCAAAAAGATTATCCCTACATTCTTGATTAAGTTGGGGGAATGGATTTGCTTTTTTAAATTTTAAAATACGGAATTTAGGTTAGTTGTGATTTGCTTGCTGGCAACGTGGTTCTAAATTCAGGTTTAATCAAATAGAAAGATTTAGCAGAGGTCAACCTACTACAAATTTCTTACCCTAGCTTAGATAAATCCTTAATGTCTTTAAAGGAATATTCCTGAATTTCGAAGTTTCTCCAATTTCTTATTCACATATTAATTACTAGCTTTGCAGCCTAATTTTAGATCATGGTAAGCAAAAACAAAAAGAGGCCCGCAGAACAATCGACATCGGCCTTAGAAAATTCTGAAGTACTAGCCGAACAGCTTTCAAAAACGGAGGAGTTTATTGAAAATAATAAGATACTTGTTTTTGGTGTTGCCGGAGTTTTGTTTTTAGCGGTTGCTGGTTTTTTTGGATGGAATTACTACCTGACATCTCAAAATGATTTAGCCCAGTCCGAAATGTTTCAGGCCATTTATTATTTTGAATCCGATAGTCTTGATCTCGCTTTAAACGGAGATGGAAATAACTTAGGGTTTATTGATATCTCGAGTGATTACTCCATGACGGATGCCGGCAATCTGGCCAATTTCTACGCTGGCACGGCTTATCTCAAGCAAGGTAAGTACAATTTAGCTATACTTTATTTGGAAGATTTTAGCTCCAATGATAATTTGGTTCAAGCTAGGGCGTACAGCTTGATTGGTGACGCGAATATGGAAGTAGGTGATTACGAACAAGCAGCTGCTTTTTATTCGAAGGCCGCGAGCTACAAGCCCAATAAATTTTTTACTCCGCAGTATTTAATGAAGCAGGGTCTTGCCTATGAAAAGTTGAACAACATGGAGGCAGCCATAGCAGCGTATGAAACTATTATCGAAGAATATTGGGAATCTGCCGAGGTTCAAGATGCCAAAAAGTACAAGGCTCGTCTACAGACCGCGTCTTAGAAATAGTAAAAATGATAAAGGGCGCTAAGGATTAGTTGCTATCTTTCTTTGCGAAGACTAAAATTTCATGGCATCATCAGAGAAGAATTTAAGTAGCTACACCAAGGATAACGTGACTGATGTTAGTAAAAGGCGCTTTGCGGTCATTGTCTCTGAATGGAATGATAGTATCACCGAAGCTCTGTACGACGGCGCTTACCATACCCTGAGGGAGAATGGTGTTCCAAAAGAAAACATTATTCGCAAGAACGTACCGGGAAGTTTCGAGTTGACCCTCGCTGCTCAATGGATGGCTTCTAAACCAAGTATAGACACTGTAATTTGTCTAGGATGCGTAATTCAAGGCGAGACTAAACATTTCGATTTTATTTGCGAAGCTGTCGCTCAAGGTCTGACTCATGTAGGCCTGAAATTCAACAAGCCCGTAATTTTTGGTGTATTAACACCAAATACGCAACAACAAGCCCTTGATCGTTCCGGTGGAAAACATGGCAACAAGGGTGATGAAGCGGCAATAACCGCCATAAAAATGCTCAGCTTCTAGCCCAGGCTGTGTTCTACTCTTCCAAGATGCTATTCAGCGTAGCGCTTGGCCTCATGGCAGACGATGCTAGAACGGGATGGGGATTATAGTACCCCCCCAGATTGATCTCACTACCTTGGGCATCGTTCAATTCCTCTATTATTTTGATTTCATTGGCCGTCAACGTATGGGCTAGCTTCTCAAATTCAGCACTTAGATCAAGGTCTTCTTTTTGATCTACTAAAGCCCAGGCCCAATACATCGCCAAATAAAAATGACTTCCTCTATTATCTAGCTCGTTTACTCTACGGGACGGCGATTTATTTTCTTCCAAAAATTTGGCTGTCGCCGTGTCCAAGGCATCAGCTAGAATCTTGGCTTTTGCATTGCCGGTATTATCACTCAAGTGTTCCAGAGATGCAGCTAAGGCCAAAAATTCACCCAGCGAGTCCCAACGTAGATGACCTTCCTGGATGAATTGCTGAACATGTTTAGGGGCTGAACCTCCAGCGCCCGTCTCAAACAAGCCTCCCCCATTCATTAAAGGAACTATGGAAAGCATTTTAGCGCTGGTCCCCACTTCGAGAATAGGAAAGAGGTCAGTTAAGTAGTCCCTAAGCACATTCCCTGTTACGGAAATGGTATCCTTACCTTCCACCATTCTCTCGAGTGAAAATTGCGTGGCCTTAGCCGGAGTCATGATACGAAGGTCTAATCCTTTAGTATCGTGATCCAACAAATAAGAATGCACTTTTTTAATGAGTTCAGCATCGTGAGCTCTGTTCTCATCCAACCAAAACACGGCCGGTGTAGCCGAGGCTCGCGATCTATTAATTGCTAGCTTAACCCAGTCCTTCAC
>JBCCIX010000082.1:0-12418 GCA_039028075.1 Bacteroidota bacterium
AGAAAAGTCGTCCTCAATAGCATTAAGAGCGTATTTAGGTCTACGACTTTTTACCTAGTTCGCAATTTTTACCGAAATGACCGGGCTTCAAACCTCTGGAAGAAGTTGTCATAGACTCTGAATTCTTTTTTACTTATTTTTAAGGGATTCCAACAATTAATCTAATAATAGAAGAAAGAAGTAGCGATAGTGGTGACCTTTTGATAAGTCACCAAAACTCTCGCCAAAAAAAGTAGACCTTGGGCTCGTTTATATGCATTAATCACGTAGGACCGTCGAAGCTAGGCAATGGTTACCATCCTCAGATTGGCGAACATCCGCATGTATATCTTTCCTTATTGGCTCATCTCTGCGAAGAGCAGATCGTACACGTAGATAGCAGGGGAGCGGAGCAAGCAAGAGTCGTTTTAGGAAGAGCTATCATTTATTGGAATTTTGTATCATCATCCAAAGAATAGATAGAAATGGCTAAAACCGATTGACAAAATAAAAGCTTCAAAATGACTGTCGGCGGAAAGGGTTGTATTTCGCTATCCGCATAAAACTTAACTAAACCAATGATGAAAAAACTTCTACCCCTCACTATCCTCATGATAATTTCGCTGATTACACATGGGCAAAGAAAAAAGAAATCAGCCACTCTGGAAGAGAAGGCTGAAATTAGTCTTTCCGGTCTAAAATTTCGTTCGATAGGACCAGCCATTACGTCAGGTAGAATTTCTGACTTTGCCGTAAACCCTGATCGTCCAAAGCAATACTATGTTGCGACCGCGTCAGGAGGAGTATGGAAAACTGACAACGCAGGGACAACCTATACACCCATTTTCGATACTCAAGGCAGTTACTCCATTGGTTGCGTAACCATGGATCCCAGCAACCCTAATATCATCTGGGTGGGTACGGGTGAGAACAATAACCAGCGCAGTGTAGCCTATGGAGACGGCATCTACAAATCAGTCGACGGCGGTGTTACATGGGAGCATATGGGCCTTAAATCGAGTGAGCATATTGGTAATATTATCATCCACCCTGCTAATTCAAACGTAGTTTATGTTTCAGCTATCGGGCCACTTTGGAGCAGTGGCGGGGAGCGGGGCTTATACAAAACCACAGATGGAGGCAAATCATGGAAAGCGGTGCTCACGATTGATGAACACACCGGGGTCAATGAGGTAGTAATGGATCCCAGAAACCCCGATGTTTTATACGCTTCATCCTTTCAGAGACGACGTCACGTTTACACTTACCTGGGTGGAGGGCCACAATCTGGCATTCACAAAAGTACGGATGGGGGTGCCACCTGGACTGAAATAAATAAGGGTTTACCTTCCGTAGATATCGGCAGGATAGGATTGGCTATAGCACCCTCTAATCCCAATATAATTTATGCTATCGTAGAAGCAGCACAAGGTAAAGGAGGCTTTTTCAAATCGGATAACGGAGGTGCTTCCTGGTCAAAGCAAGGAAGCTACACCTCTTCAGGAAATTACTATCAGGAGATTGTGGTAGACCCACTAAACGAGGAGGTCATCTATGGAATGAATACCTGGATGCAAGTGTCAAGGGATGGTGGAAAATCGTTTAAGAACGTGGGCGAAGACACCAAACATGTAGATAATCATTGCCTTTGGATAAATCCAAAAGATACAGAACACCTGGTGGCAGGTTGCGATGGCGGTATCTACGAAACGTTTGATGGCGCTGCTACCTGGCAGTTTAAAGCAAATTTACCCATTACGCAATACTACAAAGTAGCTGTTGACAACGCTGAGCCATTCTACTATATCTACGGAGGAACGCAAGATAACTTTAGTATGGGAGGGCCAAGCCGGACGATTAGCGGTAACGGTATTGCCAATTCCGAATGGTTCATGACGCACGGAGGCGATGGTTTTGAGTCTGCCATTGATCCTGAAAACCCGAATATTGTATACGCTCAATCCCAATATGGATTTTTAGTGAGGTATGATAAACTAAGCGGGGAAGAACTGGGAATTAAGCCTCAACCCAGAAAGGGCGAAAATGCCTATCGCTGGAATTGGGATGCACCGTTGGAGGTAAGTGCGCATAAGACCGGCCGACTTTATTTTGCGGCAAACAAGCTATTCAGAAGTGACGATCGGGGAAACAGTTGGGAAGTGATAAGTGATGACCTTACCGCCCAAATCAACAGGAATGAATTGAAAGTAATGGGTAAAATCTGGAGTACCGATGCCGTCATGAAGAACCAGTCCACCTCCCCTTATGGTACCATCGTGGCGTTTTCTGAATCACCAAAAAATGAAAACTTACTTTATGTGGGAACGGATGACGGGTTGATCCAGATCACTCAAGATGGAGGACAAAATTGGAGGAAGGTGACGAGTGTTACAGGAGTACCTTCAAGAACCTATGTTAACGAGGTCATAGCTTCAAAACATAACGAAAATATAGTATACTCAGCCTATAACAATCATAAGAACGGCGACTTCAAACCCTATCTTTTAAAAAGCACAGATAAAGGAAGATCCTGGGTCTCTATAGCCGGTAACCTCCCGGAACGGGGTTCGGTTTACGCCATTGAAGAAGATCATGTTGACCCGAACCTGTTATTTGTAGGAACAGAGTTTGGTGTGTTTTATTCTAATGATGGTGGCGCTTCCTGGGTGCAGTTAAAGTCTGGTATTCCTACGATAGCGGTAAGAGATATTGCCATTCAAGCGAGAGAAGATGATCTAGTCTTGGGAACCTTTGGAAGAGGATTTTACGTATTGGATGACTATTCGCCTTTGCGGAATATTCGGAAGCTTGAGAACAAGCCTGCGGAATTGTTTCCGATACGTGATGCCCTGGCTTTTGAGTACAGCTATCCTTTGGGGTTACCAAAGAAAGCGTTCCAGGGAGATGACTATTATCTGGGTGACAACTTAGGTTCGGAAGCCATATTCACGTACTATTTAAAAGATAAAATAACATCTAAAAAAGAGCAACGTCTGGAAAGAGAAAAAGAAACTACAGACGACAGATACCCAACTTATGAAGAATTGAAGGCCGAAAAAAAAGAGGACGACCCTTATCTTTTGTTTACCATCCAAAATGCTTCAGGGAAAATAGTGCGAAAGCTTACAACTTCTCCCTCGGTAGGTCTAAACAGAATACATTGGGATTTAAGAACGGCCTCCACCAATCCGATAAATCTAAGGCCCCCGGCATTTTATAATCCATTCGGCGGGGCGGATCAGGGTACATTGGTAGCTCCAGGAGCTTACACGGTTTCTTTGTCAAAATACGTTGATGGTGCATTTACGGCCTTGTCCGAGCCGGTTACGTTCCGAGTAAAAGCGCTGAATAATACCATTCTGCCTTCTGAGGATAGAGATGCGCTGGAACAGTTTCAAAAAGACGTAAATGAGTTAGCTAGACGAGTCAGTGGAGCTGGAAATAGTATTAGCGAATTACGAAATGAACTTAGGCACATCAAAAAAGCCATTGATAAAAGTCTCGTAGACCAGGAAGCGTTAACATTAACGTATTCAGTTTTCCGCGATAAGCTCAATGCCATAGCCATTGGCATAAATGGTGATCGGGTAGCATCACAGTTAGACTTGGATAGGCCGATGCCTGCCGGCCAGCGCATTGGACTAATTCAGTATGAGATGTTTAACAGTACCTCAGCGCCTACGAAAACGCATGTCACAGGCCTAGCCCTGGCGAAAGAAGAGTTTAAGCCGTATTTGACAAGTCTAAGGAGTTTGATACGCGTAGACCTTGTGAATCTGCAGCAGCAATTGGAAAACGCAGGTGCACCATACACCCCAAATCGTGTGATGGTGCCTTAGGCCATACTTGATACTGCAGCCTCCTTTTTATTTACTGCACCCAGTTCACTTTATCGTCTATTGGCTTACGATTGCCAGGTAGTGCCATAGATGATTTGGGCATGCCAATCAGAAGAAAACCCAGTAGTTTATCTTCTTCAGCCAAATTAAAGAAGGGCTTTGCTTCTTCATAAAAAGTAATGCCACCTGTACTCCAATAGCAGGCTATTCCTTTTTGCGTGGCGGTCAACAACATGTTCTGAACTGCAGCAGCCACCGCACAAACTTCTTCCACTTCAGGGACAACCGGGTGCCTCTTCAGACCTAGTGCTATGATATGCGAACATTCTAGCGGTTTCTTAGCCAATTTACCGAAAACAATCTCATTGAAATTGCCTTGACTTTCAGCCCTTTTCTTATAAAGTTCGGATTGAAAGGTTGCCAGTTTTTTTAACCCTTTCCCTTTGAAAACAACAAAACGCCAAGGTTCCGTCAATTTATGCGTGGGTGCCCAATTCGCATTCTCAAGCATATCGTTAATAATTTCATCCTTTACAGCTTCGCCGGAGAACATACTTGTATAAATCGATCTCCTTTCGCGTATGATTTGGTCAACAGTTTCCATTCTTTAAACCCTTTAATTGTTATCTTTCTAAAGATTTCAAAAATAAACCAATGAGATATCTTTTAGTTGCCCTGACCACGATCTTTTCAGGGATAATAGTGTGTCCCGCCCAAGAAACCGTTTTTGAAAAATCCGAAGGTAAATCTACCGGGACCTACCGAGAGGTAATCAAATTTTACCAAGATCTCGCCCAAAAGTCAGAGTACGTACAAATCCTTGAGATGGGGCAAACAGATGTGGGGTATCCGCTACACCTTGTGACTTTGGATGCAGGTAAAGGATTTAATTTCCAAGAGTCGTTTGAACAAGGTAAAACGATCATTTTAATCAATAACGGCATTCATCCGGGAGAACCCGACGGCATAGAGGCTTCTATGATGTTTCTGCGCGATATGGCGGACAAAATCCAAGAAAGTGAGATTCTAAAAAATGTAATAGTTGCCGTTGTTCCAATTTACAATATTGGCGGAGCCTTAAATCGTAATTCGGCGTCAAGGGCTAATCAAAACGGCCCCACCGAGTATGGATTCAGAGGCAACGCTCGTAACTATGATCTCAATCGTGATTTCATAAAAGCTGATACTAAAAACACGCAATCATTTTATGAGCTATTTCACCTGGTTAAACCGGATATATTTATCGATACCCATGTTAGTAATGGTGCCGACTATCAATATGTCATTACTCATTTGGCTACACAACATAACAAGATGGGCGGTGAAATGGGAGTCTTCATAGAAAACACGTTCACGCCGCAATTGGAAAAACGAATGGATGAAAAAGGAAGCGAGATTACGCCTTATGTAAATGTTTTTAACAGAAGACCTGATGAAGGTGGTTTTTCACAGTTTTTGGATAATCCTAGATACTCAACGGGCTTTACTACCCTGTTTAGCACGTTAGGCTTTATGATTGAAACCCACATGTTGAAACCTTTTCCTAAACGCGTAGAAGCAACCTATGATTTCTTGGAAAGTATTCTGGAGCTTGCAAATGATTACGGGGAAAAAATAAGACAAATAAAAATTAACCAGAGTAAAAACTTAAAACCCGGTGACTTGCATCCTGTATCCTGGCGTTTAAGCAAAGCCAAATACAAAACCATAAAGTTTAAAGGGTATGTCGGTGAAATGATTCCGAGTAAAGTGACGGGTCAGTCACGTTTACTGTATGGACGTAATCGACCTTATGAAAAAGAGCTGCCCTACTATAACAACTTTGTACCTCAAAAGGAAATTGTTGTGCCCAGCGCCTACCTTATTCCTCAAAATTGGTTTGAAGTTATTGAACGATTGAAATGGAATAAAGTGGTAATGAGGCCTCTGGAAAGAGATACTGCCATAGCGGTTGAAACGTACCGTATTGAAAACTACAAAACCTCTTCATCTCCTTACGAGGGGCACTATCCACATCGATCAATAACAACGACTACATCCATTCAAAAAGTAGCATTTAGACGTGGTGATCTCGTTATTCCTATTGATCAGGAAAATGCGCGATACATTGTAGAAGTACTCGAGCCTCAGGCTACTGACTCATTTTTTGCCTGGAATTTTTTTGATACGATCTTACAACAAAAAGAACACTTTTCTCCTTACGTATTTGAAGAGGCGGCCTGGCACCTTTTGAACCAAAATGATTCACTAAAAATGGAGTTCGAAGCAAAAAAGAAATTGAATTCTGAGTTCGCCAATGATTGGTACGCTCAGCTGGATTTCATTTATAAACACTCGGATTACTATGAAGATGCTCACCTCACCTATCCCGTGTACCGGCTTGTAGACTTGTAAAATAGATTGAAAACAAAATGCCCTTCAAAGAACCTGGCTCTGAAGGGCAAATCGTTGTCTATAGTTGGCTTTATACTATCATAAACGCTTACCCTGCACTTTTGATATACTTGAAACGCTGTAATGCCGATGTATTGGATGAACTACGTTTTTTCCGGTTAAATAACTGCCGAACGAGATGGACCCATGTAGGCACTAGCACAGATCTAAAACAAAATACCCCTCAAAGAACCTGGCTTCAAGGGGTAAATTGTTGTCTATAGTTGGCTTTATGATTCAAGTATACGAAGCGTTTGCATGTTCTGCATTGGCCAAACGGTTGATTACGCTATTGCCCGATAAAACACCGGAAGCTCAGTTAAATGGAGGGATGACTGAGGAGCAAACATTGGCTACGGTTCATTGTTGATTGAACATGAAAATAGCGTTAGTTTTCCCTCACCAACTCTACTCCGATAATCCGGCCATTACGTTTGTTGACAAGGTAGTATTAGTTGAAGAGCATCTTTATTTTACCCAGTATAAATTTCACAAGCAGAAATTGGTGCTCCACCGAGCTTCAATGAGGTTCTATAAGGCACATCATGAGCAACTGGGCAAAAAAGTAGATTACATCGAGTTTCACTCCTTTAAAGACCTTCAATCTCTCTTCTCCTTATTTGCGAAAGACGGCGTGCAAACGGTTCAATATGTGGATACTACAGATGACTGGCTGGAGAAAAAGTTAAGTGAAGCGGAAGTATCAAGTGGTGTCAATCTACAAAAGTTTGATACCCCGGGCTTTCTTACGGCGAAAGATGAATTAAAGCAGCTAATGCCCCGAAAAAAAAGCGGATACTTTATGGCCTCATTCTACCAAAAACAGCGGGAGAGGATGGGCCTGCTGATGGAGAACGGTGAGCCCGTTGGAGGAAAATGGAGTTTCGATGAAGAGAATCGTAAAAAGTTACCCAAGGGATTTCCAGTCCCCGACATCTACACCCCTCAGGAAAATGAATACGTTAAGGAAGCGAAAGAGTATGTCAATCAACGCTTTTCAGATCATTACGGCTCCACTGACGGGTTTTTTTATCCTGTTACCTACTACCAGGCGGAGAAATGGCTTGAAGACTTCCTTGTTAACAGAATGTCCCTGTTCGGTGACTATGAAGACGCGTTAGTGAAAGATCAAAATTTCCTGTTTCATAGTTTGCTAACCGCTCCCTTAAACATTGGACTGCTTACCCCACAACAGATTCTAGACAAAACCTTCACGCTGCACGAAAAGTATACTTTTCCTCTAAACAGCCTTGAAGGATTCGTTCGCCAAATTATAGGATGGCGTGAGTTTATGCGCGGAATTTATGAGTTCGAGGGGAACTTTGAGCGTACCAACAACCATTGGAAGCATTCGCGTAAAATACCGGAATCATTTTGGTCAGGAGAAACCGGAATTGAACCGGTGGATACCGTTATTCAAAAGGCGGTTAAGTATAGCTATACGCATCACATAGAACGACTTATGGTCATGGGTAATTTCATGTTGCTTTGTGAATTTGATCCTGACGAGATCTACAGGTGGTTCATGGAAATGTACATCGATGCCTACGACTGGGTCATGGTTCCCAATGTCTACGGCATGACCCAGTATGCGGATGGAGGATTGATCACCACGAAACCTTATATATCGGGTTCGAACTACATCAAAAAAATGAGTGACTTTGGGAAAGGGGAGTGGATGGAAACCTGGGATGGTCTATATTGGCGCTTTATCCATCTTCATAAAGAGGAGTTTGCGAAAAATCAACGTATGAGCATGATGGCGCGATTGGTGGAGAAAATGGATCGGGAAAAATTAAACAGACATCTGTCGACGGCCGAAAAGTTTTTGACTCAGTTGAATTAGTCTTTGAAAAGTATGAATTCGACCGGGCAATTTAAAAGGTAATTTCACGGGTTCCAATGGGGTCCGATACCATTAATCATCTACTGAAATAACTTAAGTACTACATCCCTGTTGGATCTACTAATTGGAATTTGATCGCCATTAGTTAGTTGTACATAGCCCCCCTCTCGCTTCACATATTTTTCTAGCATATTTTTGTTGATGATATGTGATTGATGTATACGAATAAAATCCTGTGATTTAAGTAAATCGTAATAAAATCCAAGATTTTTCGAAGTGAGGATTTCTTCCTTATTTTTTAGAAAAAACTTGCAATAATTATTGTCTGCTTGAATTCTAATGATGTCCTGCAAAGAAATAAGCCTTATTTCATCCGCCAGACTAAGGGCTATTTTATTATCCTGATTATTCAGATAGTTTTTTAGATTTTCTAACCTCAGATCCAGTCCCAAGTGCTCTTCTTTCAGTCTTTTCACCGCTTGAATTAAATCCTGCCGATCTATGGGTTTTAGCAGATAATCTAATGCACTGAACTTAATGGCTTTAAGCGCATATTCGTCATACGCAGTCACAAAAATCACTTTGAAATCAACCTTAACTTTTGCGAGTAGATCAAAACCGTTTCCTCCAGGCATTTCAATATCTAGAAAAACCACCTCCGGGGAGGTAGTATTGATCAGATTTTCTGCCTCTTTAATGTTTTTTGCTAGTCCCATAACATTTATCTCAGTACAGAATTTGTGAAGCATATTTCGTAAGTTCTGCCTATTATTTGATTCGTCATCCACCACAATGGCCCTGAATTTTTTCATACTACAAGCTATCTGGTAAAACAATTTCTACTTTAAATCCTTTATCTGGGCCATTAAATGCCTTGATACCCATTTCAACTCCAAGTTGATTTTTAAGCATTTCAATCCTATTTCGTACCAATGACATTCCTTTGCCCTCGGTAAACTGAGCCGAGCTTTGGCGACCATTGTCTTTAATTTCAATCTTTATTTGTCCATTAAGTTGCTGAACGTCTAATTGTATTTTATTTGCACCATGTCGTTGCACTCCGTGAATAATGGCGTTCTCTAAATACGGTTGTAATAGCATGTTGGGAATTAAAGCATTTTGATTCACCTGGTTATCAATGTCTATATCAAAGTCAAAGGGCTTTCTCAAATACTCTAATTCCAGATATAGTTTCGAGAGGCTTATTTCATCCTCAATAGCATGAAACGATTCTTCGCTTTGGGCAAGCACCATTCGCAGTAATCGCGAAAACTTAACGATATAATCATCGGCAGTTTCATTTTGACCATGGTTAACCAGATTTTGAATGGCACTTAGGCAGTTAAATATAAAATGGGGATTTAATTGCGCACGCACTGCCTTTAATTCTGCCTCTGAAAGTTGTTTTTGCAGAAGGGTTTTCTCCATTTTACGCTGCGTATTATACCTGTAAAAAAGGAAAACCAATAAGAAAACTATAAAGGCAATGATGAAATAATATCCCCCTTGTTTCCAAAATGAGTATTTAACCGATAAAGTATAGGTGAGCTTTGATTGCCCATATTTGATTTTCTTATTTTCGATTTGAATGGTGTAAGTACCCGGTTTATTTAGTTTAAAGTAATAGTCGTTTGATTTTGAGCTCCTGCTATACTCCCTTATAAAATCAATCGCTTCCCCATCGCGTCTAGCTTGAACTGAAGGTGCATTGGTGGTAAATGAGATAACGTCGTCACTTTGAGCAAAAACGGGATTTACCGGTAAACCTCTGTCATCTAATTCATTGGCATACCCCTTTTCTAACCAATAATCATAGTTCTTTGTAATAGCTGAACTAGAGAACAAATTATTCAAAATAGAATCATTCCATTTTGCCCTTTCGTCTATTTCCTCATTCTCAATGAATAGTTCCATTGTCAAGGGGTCTTGATCCGAACGCCACTCAAAATGTAAACTTCTAGTGGGAAATAGCTTTAACGTATCGTTAAAATATATGACTTCCAGACGATCCCTCTGACCTCCGGCATAGGATATATTTCCAATAAATGCCACCCTTTTGGAATTAAAATCATAGCTGAGGTTACTAATGCCCCTAGGGGTTTTCGCTCCTCTTGAAATCAAAAAGTGGTTGGCATTGTCTTCAGTTATTGATGGAAGGAATAGGGCTATTTGACAGTTGTTAGGCAACACCAGGTTTTGAGGTAATCCATCACTATCAAATCCGTCACAAATTGAGGCCACGTCTACGGCCTGTTCTTTCTGGTAGTCGTACACTTTTATTCCAAGCGGTATTTCACCCTTTGATATATGCTCATTTTGTGCCATCACGATAGAACTTGAAATAATCAACCATAAATTCAACGTAGTTTTCATCTTGATCATGTTTGTTTTGTGCAAATCAAGTATTCATGTCTTTCACGCAATAAAACCATTTAGAATTTAGCCATTCTTAATGAGTATTTGGCCGGTAAATAGTAAAGCCTGACTTGTAATCAGTATCATCTACTCCTTTAACAATCGCTTGGTGCATCACGGTACACGACAAAAGTTTTAAATCACATTTTCGGATGGATATATGTTGCAATGGATCCTTTTTTGCAACATGCTAGTTCAGAAAATCGAGGGAAGCATCTCATTAAGTTAACAGAAGGAAAAATTTCAAAATAATGCACATGACAATTAGTAAGATCCCTCTCCCGATAGACCATGGGGATACGGGATGACCTATGTTTTGTCGTGTACTGAATTGGTGCATGCATTAAAGCACATATTCAATACATAACTTAGGTAAGGCTATACGATCTATTGAAAGGGATAAACGGACTTTCGAACTACAGGTCACTTAAACCACATAATGTATTTAATAGTTAAATTTGATGGATTTATATTCGAGCATTTTTGACATATTGGGGCTATGAAAAATCACTTTAAAGATCTAATCAGGTTTAACGATTGGGCCAATCAACGCATGTTAATTACCCTGGAAGAAAATGAGGTCAACGATGACAACCTGTTGATGTTGTTCAGCCATATTATTAGTAATCAGATTGTTTGGTTGAACCGCATCAAAGATCTACCCACCTCACCCTTTCCGTTATGGGAGAAATATAAACTGCGGGAATTACGGACCATGACCATGGAAAGTTCAACCAACTGGGCGAATTATCTTGAGGAGCACCAGTTCCAAACTTTTGAGGAGATGATTTTTTATAAAAACTCGCAGGGAAAACGATACGAAAATACCATTAGGGAGATCATTACCCATGTATTGGAAAATAGTACATACCATAGGGGCCAGCTCGCATTATCCATGGAGAAGCTGAATCTTGAGCCGCCTTGTACGGATTATATTGAATACGCTCGGTTAAGATAACTCGTCTTTCTTTTAGTTATTTGTATAAGAAGTGGTATAAATTTTAAAACTTATACTACCTTGTCGTTTTATAGCAAAGACTAGCAACAAGGTTATACCTTTACCTCATTCCAGGCGGCTGGTAGTACGACTTTAGCCAAAGGAAGGATAAAACAGGTTTACAGCATCATGGAAATTACCAACCAAAGGGTGTCTGAAGTCAGGGAAGTGCTGGCTTTAGGTTGGACTCACTTTGAAGACGCTATGCAAATGGCTTTAGCACTTAGTTCCCGTTTAGATAGGAGTTTTCGTTTAGATAGGATCATCACTTCAGACAAGAAATAAAGATAAATTTTTTATCTGGACTCCGGCAGACTTGTACAACTATCCCATCCAAAATAGCAATACGTAATTCCGTCTCATTCCCTACCTTTAGGTCATGAGTACACCTTCAAAAAAACTGTTCCTGCTCGATGCCTATGCATTGATCTATCGAGCCCACTTTGCCTTTAGTCAAAACCCCAGAATTAGCTCTAAAGGCATTAATACTGGGGTTATGTTTGGTTTTACCAATACCTTGCTTGAAGTGCTTCAAAAGCAAGAACCTACGCATATCGCTGTAGCTTTTGACACCTCTGCCCCTACTTTCAGGCACGAGCAATTTGAAGCATACAAAGCGAATAGGGAGGAAACCCCGGAAGATATTAAAATCGGTATTCCCCTGGTGAAAGATATTTTGAGAGGCTTCAATATTCCTATCCTTGAATTGGACGGTTATGAAGCAGATGATATCATCGGAACCTTGGCCAAGAAAGCCGCCAAAAATGGTTTTGAGGTCTATATGATGACCCCGGATAAAGATTTTGGTCAGCTGGTGGAAGAACGTATTTTTCTCTACAAACCTGCCTACATGGGAAATGCTGTGGACGTGATGGGTATCCCGGAGGTACTGGCCAAATGGGATATTGA
>JBCCIX010000083.1:0-12380 GCA_039028075.1 Bacteroidota bacterium
AAGATTTCAAAAGAGGCTATTTCAATAACACCCATGATCTTATCATCGGTTTTTAGCGGCACTATTAACAATGAGCTCGGGCTGGCTAAGCCTAATCCTGAGGTTATATTCAGGTAGTCTTCCGGTATATTGGTCATGTAAATAGTGCGTTTCTCAATAGCCGCTTGCCCAACTAAACCCTGACCTATTTCCACTTTTTTCTCAAGGAACTTTCTACGCTCATAAGCCCGGCATGCTTTTAGTTCCAAGTAAGGTTGATCATCTGTATCCTCAACCATAACGAAGATGCCGCCTTGGTTCGCTTTCATATAACTGACCAACTCGCCAATAACTTGATCACATAAATTATCAAGATTATCAGAGTGGTTCCTAAGTATCTCTCCTACGGAAGCAAGGCCCACGTTAATAAATTTCTCCTTCGATTCACGTTCTGAAGCGTCCAGCAAACTTTTGCGCATGTCAATTAAGGCGTATCCAAGTCGATCGTCTTTTTGTGCCTCATATTCAGACTGTAGGTTACCCTGACTGATTTCACGCGCGAATTCTACATTATTTTCCATCAGCTTAATCTGTTCTCTCATTTTAAGTTGATCGAGAGCAGACTGCTCAGTTTGTTTTCGCTGAATAGTTGACCAAATACAGGCGATAGCACCGTATAACCCTGCTAAGAATAAATGAATCATTATATTCTGCGCCGTTAAATCTGAAATCTCATCGAGCGAAAAATAAAGGTCCTTAGCGCTGAAATAAAAAAGCAAAGTAAACGATACTAAAGCGTATACGACTGTAGGTAAAATCACCTTCCACGATTCGTAAAACAGCAAGGCTGTAATGGTAATGAAATAGAAAAAATGAATTTCTAATGCACCCTGCATTTGTATGATGAACAATACATTAAAATTCCACAGTAATAGCCCTGTAACGATTTTTGGCCAGAATTTTCCTTTTCCTAAAATATGAATACCATAAAAGCATAAGGTATTGGTAACACCAAAGATGAGGGTGGGAACATACGTTTGGTAGATGGGTGAAAGGGCCAGTCCAGTCACTAAATATCCCCAAACAAAGTATTTACTAATTGAGTGGGCCTCCTCCTGTACTTTTATGTGGAATGATCTTGTTGTATCATCCATTGCTGGTTAGATTTTTAAATTCTCCTTGAAATAAATACCCAAGATAAGAGTAAAAGATTTTGCCGACAACCCGAGTGGTATTAGAAGATAAAATATCTAGGATAATTGACAGTTGCATTTAAATTTTAGTTTTGAATATGAGCGAATTGATGATTGATATTATCGGATGGATAGGATCCATTGAAGTGATTGTGGCTTACGCACTTATCAGCTACCATAAGACTACAGCCAATTCACTGTTCTATCAACTACTAAATTTTAGCGGTGGTGCTTTTTTAATAATCAATACCATTTATTACGGTGCTTATCCTTCCACAGCTATAAATGGGGTATGGTTAATTATAGCTTTTATTGCTATTATCAAAATATACAAGTCCCGAGAATAATAATAAATATTTGATTACCAGGGTTTTGACTTACAGCAATCGTTTGCGGAGTTCCTTGGTGATTTCCACATTATTTGCGGTGAATAAATCTATTTTTACACGAAAATTTTCGAGGCATGGCTAACATCAATACCCTCATTTTTGACTTAGATGGAGTAATCGTGGATACAGCTGTATTTCATTATCAGGCCTGGAAAAAACTAGCTGAGGAACTGAATATCCCCTTTTCTGAGGAGGACAATGAACGATTGAAAGGTGTGAGCAGGGTAAAATCGTTCGATATCCTTCTTTCTCTAGGAGGTATCGAAATGAGTGAGCAGGAAAAGGACTCTTACCGTGAGCGCAAAAATGACTGGTTTGTGGAATTGATTAGCAAAATGCAGCCCAAAGATATTCTGCCCGGAGTCGACGAGTTCATTTCCGCCAATAAAAATGCGGGAAGAAAAATTGTATTAGGTTCAGCATCGAAAAATGCTCTACTGGTTTTGGAGAATATTCAACTGAAAGATGCTTTTGATGCCATTATGGATGGCAATAACGTCTCTGCCGCTAAACCTGATCCTGAGGTTTTTGTAAAAGGTGCTTATGCAGTTGACAGCCACCCTCGAACTTGCCTCGTTTTTGAAGATGCCGCAGCAGGAGTCCAGGCAGCCAAAAACGGAGGTATGTATTGCATTGGAATTGGTAATCCTGAAATACTCGCTGAAGCCGATTGGGTAGTTTCAGGAATCGGAAGTATAGACTTTAACGAATTTGAAGAAAAAATAGCATTACTATGAAGGATTATATAAAGCACGATGAGTGGAAGATAATTGAAGAAGGCTTTGATCCTAAATTGAATAGGATTTCTGAAAGTCTTTGTTCCATTGGTAATGGACGAATGGGCCAGAGAGCAAATTTTGAGGAACAGTACTCTGGAGATTCCTTGCGAGGCAGTTATGTTGCTGGTGTTTATTATCCTGATAAGACGAGAGTAGGCTGGTGGAAAAACGGATATCCTGAATACTTCGCTAAAGTGATTAATTCGGCTAATTGGATTGGCATTGATATCGAATTGAACGGAGTAATGTTAGACCTCGCACAGGGCACAATTGAACACTTCAGAAGAGAGCTGAATATGAAAGAAGGCTATTTGCTCCGCGAGTTTATAGTCACCAACGCTCAGGGAAATAAGGTTAAAGTAGTGAGTAAGCGTTTCTGTAGTATAGTGGAAGATCAAATCGGAGCTATAGAATATACTATCCAGGTTCTAAACTTCGATGGTGCTATTAAGGTAACGCCCTATATTGACTTCGATGTCACTAATGAAGATTCAAACTACGATGAAAAGTTTTGGGATGAAATCTCAAAAAGTGTGAAAAATAACACTGGGTTTGTGGTAGCTAGAACTAAAAAGCTTGACTTTCATGTAGCCGCAGGTATGCAGATACAACTCACAAAAAATGGAGAGGAAATAGATGCAGCTTATGAAACGGCACACCGTGATAAATACATAAGTTCATCTACTCATGTGAATGTAAACTCAGGAGATACCGTTTGTATTTACAAATATGCAGCCATCTTAAGTTCGGAAAACCACCAAAAGCCAGAGCTTCCTAGAATTTGCTTGGCTGAACTTGCCCAGGCGTCCGCAAAAGGCTTTGAGGTTTTGCTGGATGAGCAGGCGGCAGCCTGGTCACTGAAATGGGAAGAAAGTGATATCAGAATCGAGGGGGATGTTTCGGCACAGCAGGGTATTCGTTTTAATATTTTCCAAATGAATCAAACCTACACGGGCGAGGATGAGCGGTTGAATATAGGCCCTAAGGGATTTACGGGAGAGAAATACGGTGGAAGTACGTATTGGGATACAGAAGCTTACTGCCTTCCGTTTTACCTCAGTACCGCAGATCAGCATGTGGCAAAAAATCTTTTATTGTATAGGTACAAACAACTGGATAAAGCTATTGAAAATGCCCAAAAGTTAGGTTTTTCAAACGGGGCCGCGCTCTATCCTATGGTTACAATGAATGGTGAGGAGTGCCACAATGAATGGGAAATAACCTTTGAGGAAATTCATAGAAATGGTGCTATTGCTCACGCTATATACGATTATGTGCAGTATACAGGTGATGATCAATATTTAGTAGACTATGGGCTAGAAGTACTTCTGGCCATTTCCAGATTTTGGAGTCAACGTGTAAACTATTCTGCGGCAAAAAAGAAATATGTGATGCTCGGGGTAACTGGCCCTAATGAGTACGAAAACAACGTTAATAATAATTGGTACACGAATTTCATTGCCTCTTGGTGCTTGAAATACACGATTCAGATGATTGAATTCGTCAAAAAAGTGGCTCCCTTAACGTTCTCAGAATTGGCTCAAAAAGTAAACCTAAATGAGAAGGAGGAACTTGCCAACTGGATGCTTATTGTAGATACTATGTATTATCCCAGGGATGAGGAACGTCGTATTTTTCTACAGCAAGATGGTTTTTTGGATAAAGAGATACATCCTGTATCCGATCTGGATCCGAAGCAATTACCCATTAATCAGCACTGGTCTTGGGATAGAATACTTCGATCCTGCTATATCAAGCAGGCGGATGTACTTCAAGGTCTGTACTTCCGGGAGGAGGAATTTGACCAGGATACGATCAAACGAAACTTTGATTTCTATGAGCCTATTACCGTCCATGAATCTTCATTAAGCCCTTGTGTGCACTCTATTTTGGCTGCGAAATTGGGATACAAAGAAAAGTCATATGACTTGTACTTACGGACCGCTCGTCTAGATCTTGATGATTATAACAACGATACGGAAGACGGATGCCATATCACGAGTATGGCAGGTACCTGGATGTCCGTGGTCAAAGGATTCGGGGGTATGCGTATTAATGATGGTGTACTTTCTTTTAGTCCATTTATTCCCGACGGTTGGCATTCCTATTCTTTTAAAATCAGGTACCGAGAATGGTTATTAAAAATCAATGTCACTAAAGACAGGGTGGAAATTAAAACCCATTTGGAAAAACCAATTACGATTATCTTATATGGGAAGACCGT
This sequence comes from Bacteroidota bacterium, assembly GCA_039028075.1. Classification (GTDB taxonomy): domain Bacteria; phylum Bacteroidota; class Bacteroidia; order Cytophagales; family Cyclobacteriaceae; genus Fulvivirga. The sequence goes on from JBCCIX010000083.1 coordinate 4,565, forward strand.
TGAACTTCACTCAGAGGTGACTGAGATGATCGCTGCAGAATAAGAATTTGTAAAGATATTTCTCTCCTTTTTGAGCTGACTTTCAGCGAGTTAGACCCAATATTTAAGTTTTTCAAAGAAAAGTTATAAACTATGTCAATAGAGTTTTGTTTAACTCTTACTTAAGCATCAAACAGAAAGTTTTTGTATTTGACTATAATTTGGCTTTATATTTTTTTATAGGACTTATAGTGATATAGATAGACTTATTAGATGCTTTATGAAGAGCTACTTTTAATCTATTTGATATATCATGAATAATATTCCCGATCAGCCTCTATCCGCGCAGTCATCTCCTAAAAAATCGAAATCCAAGCGTATTGATTTCAATAGAATCAAGGACAAATTGGTTTCCATTGTGGTCATTACTTTAACCATTCTAACTTTGATTGCATCTGTTGTTATCTATCAAAATGCTAAAACGAAGCAGATCCTAGACAACATTAGTACTTTGAGGATACCCGTACCTATCCTAACGGCGGATATCATGAGCGGTGCCAATAGGGTTTCTGCCTCTCAGAGGGCCTACATGATGACCGGTGAGGATAAATACAAGCAGGACCGTCTTAGTGTATGGCGTGAGCAGATAAATCCTGCTGCCGAAGAACTCACACGATTAAAACAGTATATGCGTTTGGAAGAACATCGTAACATTGTAGACGAAACGGTGGCCAAGCTTCAGTTTTACGAAGGGCTTCAGGATGAGATTGATGTATTCTTTGAGCAAGAGTTAAAGTCATTGACGCTTGTTGTGAACTCAATGGATAGCGCGAACCTCTTGCTTTTAGCGGACAAGGTACAGCGACAGATTGAGTTAGATGCGCAGCTTAACACGCTCGTGGCGGGCGATGCTTCCCGGGCCAGAAGCAATTTGCGAAAAATAATTCGCCCTTTAAATAAGGCACAAGAGGATCTATTAAAGCAAGACAATGCGATGGTCACTAGTAGAATAAATACTTCGAATACAATCATGATCTTCGCCTCCATCATCGCGGTATTTCTTATCGTACTTTTATCCATACTTCTGCTCAAGAGTTTAAACCGATCCATTAGTAAACCTACAGAGCTCTTGACCATGATGTCCAAAGGTCTTCTTCCTGAAGGGGAAAGTCATTCCAAAGACGAATTGAATGACATTTTCCAGGCTACTAATCTTCTGAGTAAGAATATTAGAAATGCTAGCGAATTTGCGTTAGACATTGGCAATGGCAACTTTGAGCAACCTTTTGAAGCGGCTAGTCAAGATGATAAGCTTGGTAATTCACTAATTCAGATGCGTGATCGTCTGAGCGAAGTAGCTGAGAGCGATAAAAAAAGAAACTGGGTTAGCGAAGGGCTGACGAGGTTTGCTGATATTTTACGCAGTGATGCATCAGACCTAAATGTGTTAAGCAATACGATAATTTCTGAATTGGTTAAGTACTGCAATGCGAATCAAGGGAGTATCTTCATTGTGAATACTGACGGTGATGAAGAATTCTTGGAGTTGACCGGCTGTTACGCTTGGGACCGTAGAAAATATATTGAAAAACAAATAAGCAAAGGGGAGGGCCTTTTGGGTCAGGCGTGGCTGGAAGGTGAAAATATTTATTTAGAAGAAATACCGGATGATTTCATTCAAATACGATCAGGACTTGGTGCGGCCAATCCTACAGCTGTATTAATAGTTCCGATTAAGACGGACCAGGCCATAGAAGGTGTTCTTGAACTGGCGTTTTTTCATAAACTTGAAAGTCATCACCTAGACTTTATAGAAAAACTCTGTACTAATATCGCGGCCACGCTCTCAAGCGCGAAGATTAATCAACGAACGCAAAACCTGCTGGAACAATCGCAGCAGCAAGCGGAGGAATTACGTGCTCAAGAGGAAGAGATGCGCCAGAACATGGAGGAACTGACCGCCACTCAAGAAGAAATGAATAGAAAAGATGTAGAGCGGATGGGGCAGTTGAATGCTATTGATAATTCAATGGCCACCGTGGAATTTGATGTGGAAGGACAAATAGTTACGGCAAACTCGAAATTTTTAGCTGCTATGGGCTACAGCCTCGACGAAATTCAAGGTAGACATCACAGAATATTTGTAGATCAGCAGTACGCGAACAGTCAGGAATATCAAGAATTTTGGCAGCTTCTAAAAAATGGTATTTCAATAAATGAGGAGGTGAAAAGATTTGATAAAAATGGACATTTGATTTGGTTAAATGCCCATTATTCACCCGTGCTTGATCATGCCAATAAGACGCAAAAGATAATCGAGTTCTCGACGGATATTACAAAAGAGAAGTTAAAGTCTATTGAGTTTGAGGGCCAGATGAAGGCCATTAACAAAACGTTGTCCTCGATTGAATTTGAGCTGGATGGAACTATCATTAAAGCGAACAACGTATTTCTGGAAGCTATGGGATACTCTCTGGCTGAGATTGAAGGCAAACATCACCGAGTTTTTGTTGAAGATGTATTTGCTCAAAGCGATGAATATAACCTATTTTGGTCAGAGCTGAGTAGGGGTATTCCACAGCGTGGAGTGTTCAAACGTTTTGACAAGAATGGAAATCCGGTTTGGTTTAGCGCAAATTATACGCCTATCACCACCCCGGACGGGGAGGTCTACAAGGTGGTGAATTATGCTCAGGTAATGACCGATGAAAAAAATAAATCACTGAATTTTCAAGGTCAAATGGAGGCCATCAATAATACAATGGCCGCTATAGAGTTTGACGTGAGTGGTATGATTTTAAATGCCAATGAGTTATTCCTGAAAACAATGCGCTACACCCTTGAGGAAGTTCAGGGTTATCACCACAGCATTTTTGTGGACAAGGCTTACAGTGAAAGCCGCACCTACAAGGAATTCTGGAAAATGCTGGGTGAGGGCCAAGCTCAAACCGGTGAGTTTAAACATTTTGACAAGCTGGGAAACCCGGTTTGGTTAAGTGCGAATTATACCCCAATAGAAAATGCTGAAGGTAAGGTATATAAAATATTGAAACTGGCACATGACGTGACTCATGAAAAGCGAAGAGCGCTAGATTTTGAGGAGCAGATTAACGCTCTGAATAATACAATGGGATCGATCGAATTTAAACCTGATGGCACAATATTGAACGCTAACGAAATCTATTTGGAGGCATTGGGTTATAGTTTGCAAGAAGTCAAGGGTCGTGACCACAGCATTTTTCTCGACGATAAATACGGCAAGGGTAAGGAATACGACCTTTTTTGGAAGGAACTCAGAAAAGGCAAACCACAAACCGGAGAATTTACCTTGTTAAGAAAAGACAACAGTAAAATTGCGCTCATGGCAAATTATACACCTATTTTGGATGAACAAGGGCAACCGTATAAGATTGTAAAATTTGCCCAGATCCTTACTGAAGTAACCGTGTCGTAGAAAAATATTTGACAGCCTCATCTACTACTTTATTTGCATTTTGACACTTGAGTTTTTGCCTGTTCTTTGAAAGCTTGACATAACTCTTTTACTTCACTTTTTAAATGAAGTAACTGCAGCGTAGCTGTAAAGTTTTTGAGCTAAACGAGTCATTAGTGCGAAACAAAACTACCGAAAACTACAACATGATCGGGTTAATGTCAGGCACATCTCTCGATGGTCTGGATATTGCCTATTGTGAATTTGCGCTTCAAGATGGCAAATGGCAGTTTGATTTAAAAGCCTCAAGACATATTGGATACAGTGATGAAATGCGAATTCGGCTTAAAGAAGCTATTGATCTTTCTGCTTTAGACCTATTAGAACTCAATACTTCGTATGGTAGTTGGCTTGGGGAAAATGTCAAAGATTTTATACAGTTGTTTGACGCAAGAGCTGATTATATTGCCAGTCACGGGCATACTGTCCATCATCAACCGGAGCGAGGCATTACTTTTCAACTTGGGGATGGCCAGCAACTGGCTAATGTTTCAGGGCTGACCGTAATTGGTGATTTCAGATCTAAAGACGTGTCACTGGGAGGGCAGGGCGCTCCATTGGTACCCATAGGAGATAAATACCTTTTTCCGGGTTATGATTTTTGTCTAAATCTTGGCGGTATTTCTAATATCTCATTTGATAAGGAAGGAAAAAGAATTGCTTACGACATTGGGTTAGCTAACATACTCCTCAACTATTTAACCGTCCAAATTGATCTCACATATGATCAAGGGGGCCAAATTGCCGCGTCAGGGACCTTAAATAAATCGCTATTCCAAGAATTAAATGATCTGGCCTACTATAAATTGCCTTTTCCAAAATCAACTGGATATGAATGGTTTGTCGAAGCAGTAATACCTTTATTAAAAAGCAGCACCATTTCTACAAGGGACAAGCTATGTACTAGTGTTCATCACATCGCCTATTCGATAGCCAGGGAGGTAAAGAAAGTCAGTAGACGTAAAAGTCAAATGCTTGTGACCGGAGGCGGAGCTAAGAATCATTTCTTAGTTTCCCGCTTAAGGGAATATTTAGGAGAATTAGTGACCGTACATATTCCGCCTGTTGATATTATCGATTACAAAGAAGCTATTGTTTTTGGGCTTCTTGGTACTCTAAGATTGAGAAATGAGGTGAATTGCCTGAGCTCCGTCACAGGTGCTTCACGAGATAGCACCGGAGGAATTATTTATAAAGTCTAGAAAGACTATTGTTATAATCCGATGTAAGAGTATTTTAGACGCACGAAAATGTATGTGGTCATGAAAAAACTCATTATAGTAATTGTCTGTCTGCTTTGTATTGCTGTAGCATCTGCACAAGAATTGCAGAGTCCCGTTTCTGGAAAGGCCTTAGTTTACTTTGCTAGAAGTTCTGGTACTGGAGCCTTGATTAATTTCAAGTATTTTGACGGGGATCAATATTTGGGGAAGTTCAGCGGACTCAATTATTTTCTATATGAATGTGATCCGGGTGAACATTTATTCTGGGTGGCGGCTGAAAACCGTGATTTTGTTAAAGCGGACTTACTAGCAGACAAGGTCTATATTATTCAGGTGATACCTACTATGGGCGCTTTTAAGGCAGCAGTGAAATTGAATCCGGTGAGCAAGTCAGATCTGAAAGCTATGAAAAAGGTCAATAAGTTATTGTCCAAGAAAGGTCCTATAGTCCTTGATAAGAGTAAAGCTGAAACCGAAGCGGCGAAGCTGGATTTTTTCATTAAAAATGGTTTAGAGAAATATGATCGTGATCAGGAAAAGGGTAAGGTTATTAAACAACTAAAGGCTGAAATGTATCATAATTAAACGTGAGTTTCTATGTTGAAAACCTCTTTGTTCTGCTACATTGCGGAATTTTTCTTTTCTATTATTTCCTACTGGGAAGAAAAATGTCCGCAATCTCCTGAACAGATACAATGAGATGCCGGACAAAATAATCTAAAAGCTAAAGCTGATTTTTCCGGTATATCAGACCTGAATTATATCGAAACTCACACTAATTAGATCTAAAATGATAAAAATTATAATCTCACTACTCCTCTTACTCTTGACTACTTCACCGCATTTGACCGCACAGGATGAGCCTGAAATCCATTTAAGTTCTCAACAAGGTGAGGCTTCTTTAGGTCTCGGAATTGGTTTGCCTTATGGAGTCTTTGGAGCCAGGTTGGGTTATAACGTTGCTAATCAGGTAAACTTATTTGGCGGATTGGGTTATAACCTGGTTGGTGTAGGATACAATTTCGGTCTACAATATTCTTTTCCGAGTTCAAGGCAATCAGAGTTTTACCTGATGGGCATGTACGGTAATAACGCTGTCATAATCGTAGATGGCGGGGGATTTATTGGCGATTTTGAAGAGAGTTACTTTGGGCCGTCATTTGGTGCAGGTTTAAAGATCAACTCTGTAAGAAAAGAAGGAAACTATTGGGATGTTGGTCTTATTGTGCCGATTAGGTCGTCTGACTTTAACGATGATTTTGATCTATTTGATGCTGCCGGTGTTGATTTTAATACATTGTTGCCCGTATTAATAACCGTTGGTTACAATTTTAACATAAGATGAAGGTAGTTTTAGAGCCCTTTAAAATATCCTAAGCTAAATACCCTCCGCCTCGACAGCCTGAATTTCGGGAAGCATTCTTTTTAACAGATTTTCAATACCTGCCTTAAGGGTTACTGTAGATGATGGGCAACCGCTACATGAGCCCTGAAGTAGTACTTTTACTACTCCTTCCTGATACGAATGAAATGCGATGGCTCCACCATCCTGTTCAACGGCAGGTTTAATATACTCATCCAGTATGCCTTTGATCTTTTTGACTGTCTCCGAATCATTTTCGTCAAACAATTCATCGGGTAATTGCTTGGTCAAAACCTCTTTACCAGACTCTAAATAGGTTTGTATATGTGCTTTAAGTTCTCCTCTTATCTCAACCCACTCTACATCGTCGGTTTTCGTGACGGTGACGAAATTATTCATATAGAACACTCTATTCACAAACGAGTATTCATGCAATTCTGCCGCCAAGGGAGCATGTTCAGCACTAGCTTTGTCCGGGAAATCATAGCTCTGACCTTCAGGAACTAACATGAAATTAGCGACGAACTTTAGAGAATTTGGATTTGGATTCGCCTCGAGATAGAGATTTACAACTTTTTCTGCCTGCATTTTTTCTTTAATTAAACTAAAAACAAATGATAGTAAGGTTAGTTCCTACGAACGAAACTTTTCAACATCTTCTTCTTTTATCTGAACCTCAAGCTCTTCTTCTGAATTAAGTCTGTGTTTATCGATTCCCTCACTAAGTTCACCTTCAGAGCTGGCAATCAATGTTGCTACGGTTGCATCTCCCGTTACATTCACTACAGTCCGACACATATCCAATGGTCTGTCTAATGCAATAATCAGGGCGAGGCCCGCGGGATCAACACCAATCGCTCCGAGAACAATTACCAACATGATTAGTCCCGCACCAGGCACTGCGGCGGCTCCAATGGAAGAAAGTGTTGCTGTAAGTACAATGGTCAGTTGATCTCCAAGTGTGAGATTATGTCCGAATGCTACGGCAATGAAAATAGCAGAAATTGCTTGGTGAATACTGGTGCCATCCATGTTTATGGTTGCACCCATTGGCAAAACGAAGCTTACTACTTCTTCTGATGCCCCTAGCTTTTTTTGAACTCTATCCATAGTCACGGGTAGAGTTGCTGCACTGGAACTAGTCGAAAAAGCAAGTAGCTGTGCTGGGAACATACCTTTAAAGAAATCTTTATATTTTATTTTGGTAAAGACCGTCAGCACCACCGGATAGAACACAAATACCATAAAAGCCAAACCGAATAAAACCGATAGCGCATAGACGCCTAAAGCCTTAAAAAGTCCCCAGGCGCTCGATGGATCATCTCCCGCTACATCGATAATTAGGCCTGCTAATAATGCGAAGACACCAATGGGAGAATATCTCATAATAATATCCACCATTTTCAGAATAACGGCATTTACGCCGTCAAAGAAGCTCTTTACCGGGGTCATCTGCTTCGCAGGAGTCATGATCATTGCTATGCCGAAAAGTATTGCGAAAAATATTACTTGTAACATATTCCCGTTGCCGGTCATTGATTCAAAAATGTTGCTGGGTACTATATCTACTAATAATTGTAGCGGGCCAGATTCCTCAACGTTTGCCGCTGATTCTTGCTTTGATAGTGCATCAGGTGCAAACTTTACTCTTAGTTCTTCTCGTTTTTCCTCAGAGAGATATGATCCGGGATTAATTAAATTGCCAATACCAAGCGCTAATGTTATGGCCAATACAGTAGTGATGAGGTAAAGTCCAAC
>JBCCIX010000084.1:0-12376 GCA_039028075.1 Bacteroidota bacterium
CTTGTTTAACCGGGATCGAACGCTGTTTATATCGGTGAATAGTATCCCACAATTCTTGCATTTGTACCTCTGCTTACCTTGCTGCGTGCCCCATTTTATTGTATACAAAAAACCGCATGCCCAACATCGTTTTTTTTGACTTTTTCATAAACAAAGAAGGTTTGCAGAAACCCCTTTCTGCAAACCTTCTATATCACTTTGTTAATCAGATAATTACAGCATTTTTACCAACTATTTTTGATCATTATACCTTTAAATAAGAAGAGTAGAAAAAGAGGTAGTTAATTAACTACCTCTTTTTTTTTAGGGCTTCAAAGTAAAAATCCAGCGATAAGACCTCCAATAATTATTAATGGTGAGGGTAGCTTTGTAAAGTTTAATAAACCAAAAGTTCCAAGAACAATAAGAATGTTTTGAATCAAAACAGCGTTTTCTGTAGTTATGTCTAATAAGGGCTTCATCATTAAGAAAGCAGCGGCAATTACCATCCCTGTGCTAGCTGCATTGATTCCCTCCAAAGAAGCCTTAATAATGCGGTACTTCTTCAGTTGCTCCCAAAACCTAATGACGAAAAATATCAAAAACGTGCCTGGTAGGAATATGCCGAAGGCGGCCACAAAACCACCGATAATTTCACCCCCTACTCCGAAAACCCGCATAGATAAAGATCCAATATAGGCACAAAAGGAAAAAACAGGACCCGGCAGGGACTGCATGAGGGCATACCCTGATAGGAACTCCTCGGAACTCAAATAGCCTTTGAATTGAACGAACTCAGTATAAAGAAAGGGTATCAAAACCTGGCCACCTCCAAAAATCAAGGATCCACTGCGATAAAAGTTCTCGAATAATCTAAACGGAAGTAATTGAGGTTCATTTTTTGTGAGAGCCCCAATAAAGGCCGCGCTCAAAAGGACGAGAGCCCACAAAATGAAATTTGACCATTGCACTTTCATTTGGTCTTTTTCTTCGATCGCTTGGGCGTTATATTTTAGTCCGGTAATGCCTCCACTTAATAGCAGCAGTAACGGAAAAAGATAAGGAGACTTCAAAATGAACGATCCTACCGCGGACATGATCATAATGATTAAGGCGGTCTTTGTCCTAATTACTTTCAGACCCATTTTCAACGCAGCGTAACTTACAAAACCCACTGCCATAGGTTGTATGTAGCGCGTAAATTCTATGGACATATCTTTCTCGTCCAAATTGCTAAAAACGATACCTGCGGTAGTCATAATAGTTACAGCGGGCAACATCCAGATCAATAGAGTAAGATACGCCAGGTTAGGGCCGCCCAGCTTATAGCCTATCGCGGTGATCGTTTGTGTGGAGGTAGGACCGGGAAGTATCTGACAAAGCGCAGTTAACTCGATTAAATCTTCTTCTGATAAATACGCTCGTTTGTGAACAAGCATATCCAAAAACATCGCAAAATGTGCTTGTGGCCCTCCAAAGGCTGATACGGACAGGATAAAAACATCTTTGAGAAAAATGTAATATCGTACCCTTTTAAACATAAACTACTTTTTCAGACCTATTTCCGCTAACCTTTCATTTAAAAATTCGCCTGCTGTAATATCGTTATACTTTTTGGGGTTCTTATCATCAATGCATTCCGGTAAACAATCAAGCCGCATCTCAGAACGCGGATGCATAAAAAAAGGAATAGAATACCTGGAGGTTCCAAGAAGTTCTTTAGGTGGATTCACCACTCTGTGGATTGTGGATTTTAATTTACCATTCGTCAATCTCTCCAGCATGTCTCCCACGTTCACCACCAATTGATCAGGAAGGGCTGTGATCGGAATCCAACGTCCATCGCGTCTCAACACTTGTAGACCGTCAGCACTGGCTCCCATTAACAGGGTGATTAAATTAATATCTCCATGTTCTGCTGCTCTTACCGCGTCATCCGGCACAGCATCAACATCTTCGATTGGGAAATAATGGATCGGACGCAAGATACTGTTACCGTTCTTAACTTTGTCATCAAAGTAGTGTTCAGGTAGGCCTAAGTAAAGTGCAATAGCTCTTAACATCTCGATACCCGTTCTCTCCAATCGTTGATAAACGTCCAGACCTACTTCTTTCAAATAAGGCACCTCATCAACCCATACATTATCGGGATACTCGCTTCTGATAGGGTCGCCATCCGTGACGTTTTGACCAATGTGAAAAAACTCTTTCAAATCCCCTACCGTACGACCTTTGGCATGCTCCTTTCCTTTGCCGATGTAGCCGCGTTGCCCAAATAAACCATCAATTTCATACTTAGATTTTACTTCTTCATCCAGGTCAAAAAAAGACTTTATGGCATCATAAAGTTTGGTAGAGTGTTCCTCGGTAAGGTAGTGGTTTCTAATTGCCACAAACCCAATACTGTGGTAGGCCTCGCCCAGATCTTGCACGAATTTTAATTTGGATCTTTCCGTACCATTGACAAAATCATTAAGATCTAAAGATGGAATTTCATCGTACAGTTTTGACATGGTTGTTAGAGGTTAGTCTTTTTCAAATAAACCATAAAATAGTTCATTTAGCGAAATAAAGCTATAAAAAAAGCCTTTAGTGTAGTACTAAAGGCTTCCAATGTATCAGATGCGGTTCATTAGACTTTTATTTCTACGTCTACTCCGCTTGGCAATTCGAGCTTCATAAGCGCATCTACCGTTTTTGTACTGTTTGAATAAATATCAACTAAACGTTTATATGTGCACAGTTGAAATTGCTCGCGAGATTTTTTGTTTACGTGGGGAGAACGCAAAACCGTAAACTTTTCTTTAACAGTAGGTAACGGAATAGGACCACTTACAACGGCACCGGTCGTTTTAACCGCTCTTACGATCTTCTCAGATGATTTGTCTACCAGATTATGATCGTATGACTTAAGCTTTATTCTTATTTTTTGATTCATCTTCTAATTCGTTAAGCGGGCTGCCCCTTTACATTTGTAATCACTGTATCAGCAATATTCTGAGGCACATGGTCGTAGTGCGAGAATGTTAATGATGCCGTTGCCCGACCTGAAGTGATCGTTCTTAAATCGGTTACATAGCCAAACAGCTCCGAAAGTGGCACATCACACTTTATCACTTGGGCAACACCTCTAGTGTCCATACCCTTCATAATACCTCTCCTCTTATTAAGATCTCCGGTGACCGAACCTGTATATTCATCAGGGGTAACTACTTCCACCCCCATAATAGGTTCAAGTAAGACTGGTTTTGCCTTTTTTGCTGCCTCTTTAAAACCAATTCGTGCCGCTAATTCAAATGATAATGAATCAGAATCCACATCATGGAATGAGCCATGATACAAACGTACTTTCATCTGATCTATTGGATAGCCAGCAAGTGGACCATTGGCCATAGCCTGCTCAAAGCCCTTCTGCACCGAAGGAATGAACTCTTTGGGAATAACACCTCCCACAATATCATTTTGGAACTGTAACCCACTTTCCTCATGATCTTCATCCTTAGGACCTAATTCGAAAACAATATCAGCGAATTTACCTCTACCACCTGACTGTTTCTTATATACTTCTTTGTGCTCAACGGTTGTTCGTAGCGCCTCTTTATAAGCCACCTGAGGAGCACCTTGGTTAATCTCAACTTTAAACTCTCTCTTAAGGCGATCAATGATAATATCAAGATGTAATTCACCCATCCCTTTGAGGATAGTTTGGCCCGTATCGTGGTCCGTCTCAACCTGTAAGGTAGGGTCTTCTTCCACTAACTTCGCAATTGCAATACCCAACTTATCCACATCCGCTTGAGTTTTAGGCTCAATGGCGTATCCAATAACAGGATCAGGGAAAATCATTGACTCTAACACTACTTTCGATTTCTCATCACAAAGCGTATCGCCGGTCTTTATATCTTTAAACCCAACAACAGCTCCTATATCACCGCAATGCAATTGATTAATTTGGTTTTGCTTATTGGCATGCATCTGGAAAATTCTGGAGATACGTTCCTTTTTCTCGGTTCTCGAATTAAAAACATAGGAACCTGAATCCAACATACCTGAATACGAACGGATGAAACACAGACGCCCGACAAAAGGATCCGTCGCTATTTTAAAGGCCAATGCCGCAAAAGGCGCTTCAGGATCAGGAGCCAAACTTACTTTTTCATCGTTCGCAGGATTCGTTCCGGGGATATTATCCCTATCCAACGGTGACGGAAGCAGTTCCATCACATAATCCAACATCGTTTGAACACCCTTATTCTTGAAGGCAGAACCGCAAAGCATAGGAACAAAGGCCAAATCTATGGTGGCAGCGCGTAGTGCAGCAATGATCTCTTCCTTTGTAATAGAATCAGGATCATCGAAATACTTTTCCATTAATCCATCATCGTACTCAGCCACAGATTCCACCAGCTTTTCACGATATTCATTAACCTCATCAACCATATCTGCAGGTATTTCTACCTCTTCAAAGGTCATTCCTTTATCTTCCTCATTCCAAACCAGAGCCTTATTCTCAACTAAATCAACGACCCCTCTAAAATTATCTTCCGCTCCAATGGGCAGCTGTAAAGGAACTGCTTTAGTTCCCAACATTTCCTTCACCTGTTTACAAACGTTGAGGAAATCAGCCCCTGCACGGTCCATCTTATTTACAAAACCAATGCGCGCTACTTTATAATTATCCGCTAGTCGCCAGTTAGTTTCTGACTGGGGTTCAACACCATCAACGGCGCTGAATAAGAAAACCAAACCATCTAAAACTCGTAAGGAACGATTTACTTCAACTGTAAAATCAACATGGCCTGGAGTATCAATAATGTTTATGTGGTAATCTGTACCTTTGTAAGGCCAAAAAACCGTTGTTGCCGCTGAGGTAATGGTGATACCTCTTTCCTGCTCTTGCTCCATCCAATCCATGGTAGCGGCACCATCGTGGACCTCACCAATCTTGTGGCTCATGCCGGTATAGTACAGGATTCTTTCCGTTGTAGTCGTTTTACCAGCATCAATATGCGCAGCAATACCTATGTTACGCGTATATTTTAAGTCTCGTTTAGCCATCGCTTATATTCAATTAGAATCTGAAATGAGAAAATGCCTTGTTAGCTTCGGCCATTCGGTGAGTATCATCTTTTTTCTTAATCGCAGCGCCCTCACCTTTGGAGGCTGAGAGTATTTCGCCGGCCAGACGATCTTTCATCGTTTTTTCGCCTCGAAGTCGAGCGTAACGGATCATCCATTTAATTCCTAAAGTAATCTTTCTATCTGGCCTTACCTCCAATGGAACTTGAAATGTAGCTCCCCCTACTCTCCTGCTTTTGACCTCAACAGATGGCATCACGTTATTAAGTGCCTTTTTCCAAGTCTCTAATCCACTTTCCTCGGATTTACTTTCAACGATATCAATGGCATCGTAAAAAATTTTGTACGCAATACTCTTTTTACCGTCTACCATTAAGTAATTCACGAACTTGGTGACTAAGGTATCTCCGAATTTTGGATCTGGAAGAATATACCTCTTTTTAGGTTTGGCTTTTCTCATTCTACTTTATGCGTTTATTTTTTAGGTCTTTTAGCACCATACTTAGACCTTCTCTGTAACCTACCATTAACGCCCGCGGTATCTAAAGCCCCCCGGATGATATGATATCTAACTCCCGGTAAATCCTTAACTCTTCCACCTCTGATCAGCACGATAGAGTGTTCTTGCAAATTATGCCCTTCACCTGGGATATATGCGTTTACCTCTTTACCATTAGTAAGCCTAACCCGTGCTACTTTTCGCATGGCTGAGTTGGGCTTTTTGGGGGTTGTAGTGTAGACCCTGGTGCATACACCCCTTCTTTGAGGACAAGAATCCAGAGCAGGCGATTTTGACTTGGAAACCAAGTTTTTTCTACCTTTTCTTACCAATTGCTGTATAGTAGGCATCTATATTTTTTTCTTTTATATATTCCTGTTCAAAATTCGGACTGCAAAGGTATAAAAAGGGAAATAGTAAACAAATAAAACCCTCCAATTAATGAAGGGTCTATATAATTACCTTAAATCAGGAAATACCTCGAACAAATGGGTCAAGACGTCAGCCTATTTAACTCTCTTCTGATCTCAGAAGTGAAAAAAGCCATAACTTTTTATAAGGTCATACCATTAAGCTTCTCCCACTGTTCCTCCAAAATTGATGGGGAACTTAGGTGCTTCGTCCGTCTTTTTTATGGGTCCGAAAGTATCTTCGTACTTTTGAATATTATCGTTTAACGCTCCTAAAAGTCGTTTTGCATGTTCTGGTGTGATCACAATCCGTGATTTCACCTTAGCTTTTGGCACTCCCGGCATCAATCTGATGAAATCGATAACAAATTCACTATTCGAATGTGCTATCATAGCCAGGTTGGCATATTCACCTTCAGCGATCTCTTCGGATAATTCAATATTTATCTGATTCTGACCAGATTTCTTTTCAACCTTTTCGTTAGCCATTAATTCTCCTCTTGTAGTTCACGACTAGTATTTGCCTCCTCGGTGGCTGCTACCAGATTATCATATTCCTCATGTGAACCAACGATCAGGTCATTAAATTTTCGTTGCCCTGTACCCGCAGGAATCAAATGTCCAACGATTACGTTTTCTTTCAACCCCAGCAATTGATCAGCTTTTCCACGAATGGCAGCTTCACTCAGTACCTTCGTAGTTTCCTGGAAAGAAGCCGCGGATAAGAAACTCTCAGTCTTCAATGAGGCTTGCGTAATACCTTGAAGAGTCGGTTTGGAAACCGCCGGCATGGCATCTCTCACCTCAACTACTTTCATGTCTTTGCGCTTCAACGTCGAATTTTCATCCCTAAGCTCTCGCGCAGAGATGATCTGTCCCGGCTTCAGCGTTTCAGAATCACCTGCATCGGTAACCACTTTTTTATCAAGGACTAAATCGTTTTCTTCGGCAAAAACGAATTTATCAACATTTTCACCTACCAAAAAGCTAGTATCACCTGAATCTAAAATTTGCACTTTTTGCATCATTTGACTCACGATGCCTTCGATGTGCTTATCATTAATTTTAACACCCTGCAGGCGATATACTTCCTGAATTTCGTTCACTAAATACTCCTGCACTGCAGTGGGACCTTTAATTGCTAAAATATCTGACGGAGTGATCGCTCCATCTGACAGCGGGTACCCTGCTCTAACGAAGTCATTATCTTGAACCAAAATATGTTTAGAAAGTGATACTAGGTATCTCTTTTTTACGCCATCTTTAGATTCAATAAATATCTCCCTATTTCCTCTTTTAATCCCTCCATAGGTCACTACCCCGTCAATTTCGCTTACCACAGCTGGGTTAGACGGGTTTCTTGCCTCGAAAAGCTCAGTTACTCTCGGTAGACCACCGGTAATATCTCGTGATTTACCCATGGTTCTCGGGATCTTTGCAAGAATTTGACCGGCTTTAATTTTCTTACCTTCCTCCACAGCTAAGTGTGCCCCTACCGGTATATTATACCCCTTAGAAGTGTCCTTAGCATTCACGATAATGGCCGGGTTTTTCGTTTTGTCCTTAGTGTCTGTAATAACCTTCTCCCTATGACCCGTTTGCTCATCTGATTCCTCTTTGTAGGTAATACCTTCAATAATAGAATCGAATTCAATCGAACCATCGAACTCAGAAAGAATAACCGCATTATATGGATCCCAAAAACACATTTGATCCCCTTTGGCTATTTTCTGTCCTTCTTTTACTTTTAGGAAAGATCCGTAAGGGACGTGGTTAGCTATGAGAACCTGATTTTTCTTAGGATCAACAATTTTCACCTCACCCGTTCTTCCCATAATCACTTCAACGTTCTCACCCTCAGCATTTTCAGTATTAATAGTGCGTACACCTTCAAATTCTACTACGCCATCAAACTTGGCGACAATGCTCGCGTCTACAGCAATATTAGAAGCGGTACCACCAACGTGAAACGTTCTTAACGTAAGCTGAGTACCCGGCTCTCCGATTGACTGGGCCGCAATAACACCGACTGCCTCACCAACGTGTACCATTTTTCCAGTGGATAAATTCCTGCCGTAGCATTTTGCACAGCCACCTTGCTTAGTCTCGCAAGTCAATAAAGAACGTATCTCAACTTCCTCAATACTTGTCTCATCAATGCGTTTAGCAATATCCTCAATTATTTCATCTCCCGAGGAGCAAATCAACTCGTCAGAAATTGGATCATACACATCATGAACTGAAACACGCCCGAGTATTCTTTCAGAAAGAGGTTCAACAATATCCTCATTATCCTTAAGCGCAGAAACAGTCAACCCTCTAAGTGTACCACAATCATCCTCAGTGATTACCAAATCCTGAGCAACGTCCACAAGTCTTCGCGTCAAGTATCCGGCATCAGCCGTTTTCAATGCCGTATCTGCGAGACCTTTACGGGCACCGTGAGTGGAAATAAAGTATTCTAAGACATCTAACCCTTCCTTAAAGTTTGAAAGAATGGGGTTTTCGATGATCGACCCCACGGATCCCGCCAAATTTTTCTGTGGTTTTGCCATAAGGCCCCTCATCCCACCTAATTGACGAATTTGTTCTCTTGAACCCCTAGCACCAGAGTGCATCATCATGTAAATGGAGTTGAATCCTTGATCATCATCTTCCAATCGTGTCATTAACGTATTAGTGAGCTGAGTATTGATCCTTGTCCAAATATCAATAACTTGATTATAGCGCTCATTATCAGTAATCAGACCCATTAGGTAGTTATTCCAAACAGCATCCACCTCTTCTTTGGCCTGCGAAACTAGCTTCTCTTTTTCCGGTGGCACTTCCACGTCATTCAAGCCCATAGATAAGCCACCTTTATAGGCCGACTGAAAGCCAAGTTCTTTGATGTCATCTAAGAAGTGTGCCGTTCTGGCCATTCCCGTAATTTTGAAAACATCAGAAATGATAGTTTGTAATTTCTTCTTCGTCAAAAGCTCATCAACAAAACCAACCTCTTCCGGAACGTGCTGATTGAATAAGACTCTACCTGCAACGGTCTCAATGACCTTATTCTCCAGATTGCCTGATTCATTTCTTACGTTAGTTCTAACTTTTATAAAAGCGTGCTTAGATAGTTTCCCTTCATTCAATGCTATAATTACCTCATCGGCATGATAGAACATCCTGCCCTCTCCCTGAACAGGGCTTTCTTTGGTACCTCTTCTACCTTTGGTAACATAGTAAAGACCTAACACCATATCTTGAGAAGGAACGGTAATAGGTGCACCATTAGCAGGGTTAAGAATATTGTGAGATGAAAGCATTAACATAGATGCTTCTAAAACAGCTTCTTGCCCTAAAGGAACGTGTACTGCCATTTGGTCACCGTCAAAGTCAGCGTTAAATGCCGTACAGACCAAAGGGTGCAATTGGATTGCTTTGCCCTCAATGAGCTTCGGCTGAAAGGCTTGAATACCCAATCTGTGTAGCGTTGGAGCTCTGTTTAAAAGAACGGGATGTCCCTTCAGAACATTTTCAAGTATATCCCAAACTACAGGATCTTTACGATCAACGATCTTCTTAGCAGACTTTACTGTTTTCACAATGCCGCGTTCGATCAGCTTCCTGATAATGAATGGCTTAAATAATTCAGCTGCCATATCCTTTGGAAGCCCACACTCATGCAGCTTGAGTTCAGGACCAACCACAATCACAGAGCGACCGGAATAATCAACTCTTTTTCCCAGCAAGTTTTGACGAAAACGACCTTGCTTTCCTTTAAGCATATCACTTAACGACTTTAGCGCTCGGTTTCCGTCAGAACGCACCGCATTTACTTTCCTAGAATTATCAAAAAGTGAATCTACCGCTTCCTGCAGCATACGTTTCTCGTTTCTAAGAATGACTTCAGGGGCTTTTATATCGATCAGTCGTTTAAGACGATTATTTCTAATTATAACTCGCCTGTAAAGATCATTTAGATCAGACGTGGCAAAACGCCCGCCATCTAAAGGAACTAGAGGACGTAGTTCCGGCGGAATGACCGGAACCATTTTAATGACCATCCACTCCGGTCGATTCTCTATTCTCGTTCTAGCATCACGAAAAGCCTCTACAACCTTCAACCTTTTCAAAGCCTCAGCTTTACGCTGTTGAGAGGTGTCAGTAGCAGCCTGATGACGCAAATCGTAGGAAAGTGTGTCTAAATCAATACGAGCAAGAAGCATTTCCAATGCTTCGGCACCCATTTTCGCAATGAATTTGTGAGGATCATCATCGTCCAACAATTGATTCTCACGAGGCAACTTATCTACTATATCAAGGTACTCATCCTCGGTAAGAAAATCCATATAAGCCAACCCATCTTCTTCCTTGATACCCGGCTGAATAACTGCGTATCTTTCGTAGTAAATGATTTGATCAAGTTTCTTCGTAGGTAAACCTAAAAGATAACCTATTTTGTTGGGTAATGATTTGAAATACCAAATATGCGCAACCGGAACCACCAGCTCAATATGCCCCATGCGTTCTCTACGTACTTTCTTTTCAGTAACCTCAACACCACAACGATCGCAAATAATACCTTTGTAACGTATTCTTTTATACTTGCCGCAGTGGCACTCCCAGTCTTTAACAGGACCGAATATTCTCTCACAGAATAGACCTCCCATTTCTGGTTTGTACGTCCGGTAGTTTATGGTTTCAGGCTGGGTAACTTCTCCGTGTGAGCTTTCCAAAATGGACTCCGGAGATGCCAGACTGATCGTAACTTTAGAAAAATCGTTGTTTAGTTTTTTGTTTTTTCTGAACGACATAGTATGTTTTTTAATATCAAGAAGCCCGACCTAGGCCCGGGCTTAGTTTTTAGTCTAATGTGATCTCAAGTGCAAGGCCGCGTAATTCATGAACCAATACATTAAAGGACTCAGGAATATTTGGTTTTCTCATATTCTCACCCTTCACGATAGCTTCATAAGCCTTCGCCCTACCAATAACATCATCGGATTTGATAGTCAAAATCTCTTGAAGCACGTTAGAAGCACCAAAGGCTTCGAGCGCCCAAACTTCCATCTCTCCGAATCGCTGCCCGCCAAATTGTGCCTTTCCACCTAGAGGCTGTTGAGTAATCAATGAGTAGGGACCTATTGATCGCGCATGCATCTTATCATCAACTAAGTGGCCGAGTTTTAACATATAGGCAACACCTACGGTTACGGGTTGATCAAATTTTTGACCCGTCAACCCATCGTATAAATATGCACGGCCGTATTCAGGTAAACCAGCTTCACTTAATTCGGACGCAACCTCTTCCATAGAGGCACCATCAAAAATCGGTGTAGCATAGGTCCTACCTAACTTTAGTCCAGCCCAACCAAGTACAGTTTCATAGATCTGGCCAAGGTTCATTCTGGAAGGTACGCCTAATGGATTAAGACAGATATCAACAGGTGTACCATCTTCCAGGAATGGCATGTCTTCTTCACGGACGATTCGAGCTACCACACCTTTGTTACCGTGGCGACCGGCCATCTTATCACCTACTTTGAGCTTACGTTTTTTGGCTATATAGACCTTAGCTAACTGTACAATACCTGCTGGAAGCTCATCCCCCACTTCTAAGGTAAATCGCTCACGCTTGAAGTCACCAGCGATCTCGTTTCTCTTAATGTTATAACTTTTTACTAATCTAAAGACCAAATCATTAATCTTATCATCGGTGGTCCAGTTATCTAAATTAACATCAGAAATGAGATTAACCTCTTCAGGCACATTGTAGGTACTCTCATCTTTGTATATGTTTTTAGCAGGGAATAAGTTCTCTTCAATGTTCTTGGCGCTGAATTTAACCCCTTTACTGATCATTTCATCACCAAATTTGTGCTTGATGCCCTGACTTGCTTTTCCAGCAATCAACGTAGTCAGCTTTTCAATCATCTGGCTTCTTAATTCCAAAAGTTGTTTACTGTATTTAGCTTTTAGAATTTCAACTTCCTTCTTCGACTTAGCCCGCAGCTCTTTGTCTTTCTTAGGTCTTGAGAAAAGCTTCGTATCTATCACCACACCTCTTAGAGAGGGGGGTGCTTTCAAAGAAGCATCTTTTACGTCACCCGCCTTGTCACCAAAAATAGCTCTAAGTAATTTTTCTTCAGGAGTAGGATCAGTCTCACCTTTTGGGGTAATCTTACCGATTAGAATATCCCCCTCTCTAACTTCGGCTCCAGTCCGAATAATACCATTTTCATCTAAGTGACGAACAGCTTCCTCACTGACATTGGGTATTTCGGAGGTTAATTCCTCTTCCCCTCGCTTCGTGTCCCTGACTTCAAGCTCGAATTCATCAATATGTATTGAGGTATACACATCATCTCTCACCACTTTTTCGGAAATAACAATGGCATCTTCGAAGTTATACCCTTGCCATGGC
>JBCCIX010000085.1:0-12337 GCA_039028075.1 Bacteroidota bacterium
ATAAATGGAATCAAACATCTTCACGCAAATTGATCATTTTCAACTCTGACGTTATGGAAACCCCTATGTTAAGCCCAGTGAAATGAGGGGAAGCTCTGTAATGGCTTTGACTTGATCTGTACGGCTGTACTGCTTTTTTTAAGTTCTTTATCGTTAGGTTCTCCATTTTGGAGACCACCACTTTTTAATGAAGATGGAAGAGGAAAAGGCACCTTTTAAAAATAAGTTTTGTAGGTGATGGGTCAAATTGGATTGACAGTTCTTATTCTGGGGCACTCTGATCCTTAGATTACTTTCATTGCGGTGAAAAGCTTCATGCCTTTGCTCAATACGCCCTGAAAACCAACTGCAAAGAGCCCAAAGGTAAGACAGTAGAAATCTCTGCTTTTTAAGGGTAAGGAGGACCAGGTAGTGCAGGCAGGCAACTTTCGAGTCGCCATTAAAAGTAACCCATGGTATCAAACCTTGAATCTGATCAACTTTATGTAAGCTACAACGTGTCGGGTACTCCTACTTTTTTATAGATGCAATTTCTTAAGCATAAAAAAAGGGCTTCTCGAGCCCTTTTTTCATCTATAATTAATCTGTGGATTTTATTTTTTATCATCCACTTCCTCGAATTCGACATCCGCTACATTATCGCCCTCGTCAGGATCCGCCGCACCTGCGTTGCTCGCGTCAGCGGGCCCTGCATTTGGTGCTCCTTGAGCAGCATCTGCTCCACCTGTGGCTGCATACATTTCTTGTGCAGCGCCCTCCCAGGCTTTATTTAAACTTTCCATAGCTGTATCAATAGCCGCTAAATCTTGAGACTGGTGCGCTCTTTTCAACTCTTCCAAAGCACCATCTATTGCAGATTTATTCCCGTCAGAAAGCTTATCACCATATTCCTTCAATTGTTTTTCAGTCTGAAATATTAATGAATCAGCAGCATTAACTTTCTCCACCTTCTCTTTTGCTTCCTTATCAGCGTCAGCATTGGCTTGAGCCTCTTGTTTCATTTTTTCGATTTCTTCGTCCGTCAACCCGGAAGATGCCTCAATACGGATCTTCTGCTCTTTGTTCGTCCCCTTATCTTTTGCGGATACGTTCAAGATTCCGTTAGCATCGATGTCGAAGGTCACCTCTATCTGAGGTACTCCCCGTGGGGCTGGTGGTATCCCGTCGAGATGAAATCTGCCGATAGTTCGGTTATCTCTTGCCATTGGTCGCTCCCCTTGTAAGACATGTATTTCTACTGAAGGCTGACTGTCTGCGGCAGTTGAGAATGTTTCTGACTTTTTGGTAGGAATCGTGGTGTTCGATTCGATAAGCTTCGTAAACACACCGCCCATAGTTTCGATACCTAATGATAAAGGAGTAACATCTAGTAACAATACATCCTTAACTTCTCCTGTCAATACACCACCTTGGATGGCAGCACCAATAGCTACTACCTCATCAGGATTAACACCTTTTGAGGGTTTTTTACCAAAAAACTTCTCTACTTCTTCTTGAATCCTTGGGATTCGCGTGGAGCCTCCTACCAGAATGACTTCATCAACATCCGAAGCGCTCATTCCGGCATCTTTCAGTGCGATTTTGCAGGGCCCCATAGATCGTTTGATCAAGTCATCAGCCAGCTGTTCAAATTTGGCTCTTGAGAGCTTACGGACCAAGTGTTTGGGCACACCATCTACCGGCATGATGTACGGTAAATTAATCTCTGTTTCCGTAGAGCTTGAAAGTTCTATCTTTGCTTTTTCAGCCGCCTCTTTCAAGCGCTGAAGTGCCATGGGATCTTTTCTTAGATCAATATTTTCGTCAGAAAGGAACTCATCAGCTAACCAATTGATGATTACCTGGTCAAAGTCGTCTCCACCGAGATGCACATCGCCGTTGGTAGATTTTACTTCAAATACGCCATCACCTAACTCGAGAATAGAAATATCAAAAGTACCACCACCGAGATCGTAAACGGCGATTTTCATGTCTGCGTTTTTCTTATCGAGACCGTAGGCTAAGGCTGCAGCGGTGGGCTCATTAATGATCCTTTTCACTTCAAGGCCTGCTATTTGTCCAGCTTCTTTGGTCGCCTGACGCTCAGCGTCATTAAAATAAGCAGGAACAGTTACTACGGCTTCTTTTACTTCTGTACCTAGATAATCCTCAGCAGTGGATTTCATTTTTTGAAGGATCATCGCTGAAATCTCTTGAGGAGTATAATTTCTATCGCCAATTTTTACGCGAACTGTATCGTTATTACCTTTCTCAAGGTTATACGAAACTGTTTTTAACTCCTCGCCAACTTCGGTATATTTCTTACCCATAAACCTTTTGACAGAGCTAATGGTATTTTGTGGGTTTGTGATCGCTTGTCTTTTTGCAGGGTCTCCTACTTTTCGCTCGCCTTTTCCTTCATCCAAAAAACCTACGATGGAAGGGGTGGTTCTTCTACCCTCGCTGTTAGGAATTACAACCGGCTCGTTGCCTTCCATTACGGCAACACACGAATTGGTAGTTCCTAAGTCTATGCCAATAATTTTTCCCATAATCGATATTACTTATAAATGCCTTTAATATTCACTATTGTTCTCAACGTATCGTGCAGTGATCAATGGTTGTGCCAATCAGGTTTTGGTGACATAATGGCAGCTTACCTGAAAGTTCTAAGTTCCGAGTCACCATTACTTAAAACGTTGACCGATGAACTTATAAATAACAAACAAACGTAACTTTGCCGCTTGTTTTGGAGAAAGTATGACTATTCAACAAGAAATAGAAAAGCGTAAAACATTCGGAATAATTAGTCATCCGGATGCTGGAAAGACCACACTTACGGAAAAGTTACTACTTTTCGGCGGAGCCATTCAGTCGGCAGGTGCGGTAAAATCGAATAAGATAAAGATGCATGCTCGTTCGGATTGGATGGAGATTGAGAAACAACGTGGAATCTCCGTAGCCACCTCGGTCATGGCTTTTGACTACCAGGGAAAAAAAATAAATATTTTGGACACTCCTGGTCACCAGGATTTTGCCGAGGATACGTACAGAACACTAACGGCCGTAGATAGTGTCATTATGGTGATCGATTGTGTAAAGGGGGTTGAAATGCAGACGGAAAAGTTAATGGAGGTCTGTCGGATGCGGCGTACACCGGTCATCTGTTTTATCAACAAATTAGATCGGGAGGGTCGTGATCCTTATGACTTATTGGACGAGATTGAAGCGAAATTGAATATCAAGGTTAGACCTCTTTCTTGGCCCATTAGTATGGGAAAGACCTTCAAAGGGGTTTACAGTCTTTACAATCAGAGTTTGCATCTTTTCCAACCTAGTAAGTCTAAGTTAGAAGAGGACGGGCTTAAAATTGATGATATCAATGATCAGCAAATCGATGAGCAAATAGGAGAAAATGATGCTCTTCAACTACGGGAAGATGTAGAACTAATTGAAGGTGTTTACCCACCATTTGATATCGACGAATACCTGTCAGGAAATGTTGCTCCCGTTTTCTTTGGCAGTGCCGTTAATAACTTTGGAGTTAAGGAATTGTTGGATTGCTTTATACAGTTGGCTCCGTCACCCCTTCCTAGGGAGACCGAAGTGCGAGAAATTGATCCCGAAGAAAAAAAATTTTCGGGTTTTATCTTTAAAATCCACGCCAACATGGATCCCAATCACCGGAATCGGATTGCCTTTGTAAGGGTATGCGCAGGTAAGTTCAAACGCGGTACTAATTATTATCATGTACGGGCCGATAAAAAGATCAGGTTCTCCAATGCTACCGCCTTTTTGGCACAGGAGAAAGAGATGGTAGATGAAGCTTGGCCAGGGGATATAGTAGGACTTTATGATACGGGTAATCTTAAAATTGGGGACACCCTATCCGAAGGTGAAGGTGGTATGTACAAAGGAATACCGAGTTTCTCCCCTGAGATCTTCAAGGAGGTCATCAATAAGGATGCTATGAAGACAAAGCAATTGGAAAAGGGTCTTAACCAATTGATGGAGGAAGGTGTGGCTCAGCTATTTACGTATGAGCTAGGCGCCAGGAAAGTAGTGGGAACGGTAGGAGCGCTTCAGTTTGAGGTCATCCAGCACCGGCTGAGGCACGAGTATGGTGCTTCTTGCGATTTTATGCCTATCAATCTTTTCAAAGCGTGCTGGGTGCATAGTAAAGATAAAAAGAAACTCAACGAGTTCATTGATTCTAAAATGAGACATATCGCTAAAGATAAGGAGGGTAAAATTGTATTTATGGCAGAGTCTAGGTCTTGGCTAACCATGGTACAGGATAATTTTCCTGAAGTGGAATTTCACTTTACGTCAGAGTTTTAACCAAAATGGAGTGTGACCTTAAACGCCTATTTACCTATTTGAGGTGGTATGATTTAATACCTAGCTAGGGCTGAAGATAGTCTCAGAGTAAGAATAGGTACCTGAACCTTTGGTGCCTTCCTCAAATACAAGAATTAAGTTGCCATTTTCTTGGTATGCACTAAGGGTGCTTACCACCGTTGCTCTTCTAATACTACCATCGAAGTCTTCATATGTACTGATAAGTATAAGCTCAGATATCTGGCTATTGTAAGACCAAGCCCCCTCGGTAATATTTATTTCTATTTCTTCGTCATAAATCAAACCCTCAGCGCAGTTGGTATTTTCAAAATCTATATTTCTTTTGTATTCGCTTTCTTCGACTTGAAATCCTCCATCACTGGTAAGAGTAAACAACAAATAATCAATTTTATATGATAAGGTTACCTCTACGTTTTGCGTGGGTTGACCCTCACAATGTAGCGGATAATCATAAATCTCTTCGTAGACAAATCCAACCACTGTAGTGTCACTATAAACAAAACCATCGTATTCTTCGTAAAAAGATTGGGAGGTCATTTCCCAAGTATTTGCAGTCAGAAACTCACTCCCCTCACCTCCAAACGAAAGTACCTCTATACAAACTTCGACGATATTACTTATCCTGTTTTCTTGATCATATACGCAATATAAAACGCAGAATTCTCCTGGGCTTAAGTTATCAGGTAAGCCTATATATACGGCAATATCTTGCTGTTTTCTAGAATTTTTATTGGCTTTCCCAAAAATCGATCTGCCACCTGTACTACCTAATGAAGAGGCAGGCACATCAAAGTAATCTGAAGCACCTTTAACTTGTATATAAACTCCGGCTACTTCACTTGCTGTTTCTTCATCCACAGGTATAATTAATTCAGAGCCGGTAATTGCAAGAAGGTCACCTTCCGCTTCATCTAAAAAAGGCGCGTTGAAATCCGCGGTGGGTAGTGGTGGAGTCCCGTTTCGTAGAGTTGCACCTTCTATAGTCAGGGCAGCAGTAATTTCATCGGGGTTATCAATAGCTATTAAAACCACATCCTCTTCTACCAATGAGGGATCGTCATCACCACAGGAAAATAGTGTTGAAAAAAATACTAGAGTAAAGAATGATGGGATTCTTAAAAGCTTATTTATGTTGATTTCCATGATTGATCCTTACAGCTTGTCAGCCTTGAATATAGCGAAATTAATCTCACGGTGTAAAAGATTTCTTACCTCTATATCCTAAAACAACTCTTTCAGATCGAAATTAAGTTTTTCAATAATGGTTGATGATACTTTGCCTTCATTCACTACAAAGGCATGAGGCTCGTCACGATTTTCCTGGGATAGAAGATAAATTTCTAATGATTTATTGGCGGGGTCTATAATCCAGTATTCCTTGACGTCAAATTCAAAATAAGCTTTCTTTTTGGTGTATCTATCGATAAAGCTATTCGAAGGTGAGATTACCTCTATTACCAAGTCTGGAGCGCCTTCTACACCCCGTTTGCTAATAATCTGTTCGTTTTTTTTAGAAAGAAATACTAGATCTGGCTGGTAGATATTTTTCTGATCTAAGAAAACATCAACAGGTGCTAATAATATTTCCTCACCGCTACTTAAAAACTTATGTAGAATGATGCGAAGTTTTCCAATTATTCTCTGATGTTCAGTATTCGGTGCCAGTGTCATAACGAGGTTTCCATCAATTAGCTGGCATAGTTCCACATCCAATTGAAGATAATCTTCAATAGTCCATACTTTTGACCTATCGATTGTAAGTGTTTGCATAGCTTTGATGTTTTAAAAATACTAAGTAATACATCAATTTAATATGACCCAAGCTTTGCCGGTCTTGTACGAGGACAATCACCTGATTGTTGTTAACAAATCATCCGGCGCACTGGTGCAAGGCGATAGAACGGGTGATGAAACCCTGTCAGATCAGGTTAAAGCGTACATCAAAAGAAAATATAAGAAACCAGGTGATGTCTTCCTAGGTGTTGTACACAGATTGGATCGTCCTGTGAGTGGTGCCGTGCTTTTTGGGCGTACATCAAAAGGACTGGAACGAATGACTGCTCAATTCAGAGATAGGGAAGTGAAGAAGACCTACTGGGCGATCGTCAAAGACCAACCTTCGCAAACAGCAGGTGAACTAACACATTGGCTCAAAAAGGACCGTGAAGCTAATCGCACCAAAGCCTTCAATAAGGAAGGTAAAGGAACTCATAAAGCTACATTGCATTATAAGTTGATAAGCCGGGTAGCAAATTATTACCTGCTGGAAGTAAAACCTCTCACAGGCAGGCCGCATCAGATCCGGGTTCAACTATCCAAAATTGGGTGCGCTATTCTCGGTGATGTAAAATATGGAGGGACAAAACAGCTTGACCGACAGCGGATATACCTTCATGCAAGATCGCTCGAGTTTTTGCACCCCGTAAAGAAAGAACCGGTCCGTATAGACGCCGGAATACCTAAAGATCAAATTTGGCAATTATTTAATTAATCATGAGCTGGTTCGAAAAACTTCAAGAGAGATGGGATGTAGGTCCAATTCGCGTTATTTTGATATTAGTCGTTTTTGGATGTACCGGATTTACTGTGTTGTTTTTAAAGGAGCCTGTACTTTCATTAATTCTACCAAAAGAAGAGCGTAGCTGGCTTTTCACTTTGACGTACTACATTCTAATTCTACCGATATACAATATCATTTTACTTTTTTATGGCTTTCTGTTTGGTCAGTTTAAATTTTTCTTGGCCTTTGAAAAGCGCATGTTTTCGCGCCTGACGAAAAACAAAAAAAGCCCCAAGTAGGAGCTTTCGACTAGGCTGAGATTTTTAACTCAATTGTCTTTTAAGCTGTCTGCCAAAACAATGACTTTATTATGCAGTACTTCTACCACACCTCCCGTTATCTGTATGGAGTTCACTTTCTTATCATCTTTGTATATCAGCTCTCCTGCTTTGAGCGTACTAACGAGAGGTGCGTGATCGTTGAGTACCTGAAATTGGCCATCCACTCCCGGAAACGTAATAACAGTAACTTCACCTTCAAATACTTTCTTAGCTGGGGTAACTATTTCTAAAAACATCAGGCTTGTTTAGCTTCTTCCATCATTTTCTCACCTTTAACTACGGCATCTTCGATAGAACCGACAAGGTTGAAGGCCATTTCCGGAAGGTGATCATACTTGCCATCAATAATATCGTTAAATCCTTTGATGGTATCTTTGATATCCACTAATACGCCTTGTATACCCGTAAACTGCTCGGCAACATGAAAAGGTTGAGATAAAAAGCGCTGGACTCTTCGTGCCCTATGCACTACTTCCTTATCTTCATCGGAAAGTTCATCCATACCTAAAATAGCAATGATGTCTTGTAGTTCTTTATACCGTTGAAGAATCTCCTTAACCCGTTGAGCGCAATTATAATGTTCATCACCTAAAACCTCAGCGTTAAGAATCCGCGATGTAGAATCCAAAGGATCAACGGCCGGATAGATCCCCAATTCAGATATTTTTCTTGACAATACTGTGGTTGCGTCAAGGTGGGCAAACGTAGTTGCTGGAGCAGGGTCAGTTAAGTCATCTGCGGGTACATAAACCGCCTGTACGGAAGTAATTGAACCTTTTTTAGTAGAGGTTATGCGCTCTTGCATCGCTCCCATCTCAGTAGCCAAAGTAGGCTGATACCCTACCGCTGAAGGCATACGTCCAAGAAGCGCTGATACTTCAGAACCGGCTTGGGTAAATCTGAATATATTATCGATAAAAAAGAGAATGTCTCTTCCGGCTCCTTTGCCATCTCCATCACGGAAGTATTCGGCTACGGTGAGCCCAGAAAGCGCTACCCGTGCCCGGGCACCGGGAGGCTCATTCATCTGACCGAAAACGAAAGTCGCCTTAGATTCTTTTAACTTTACGTCGTCCACTTTGGTAAGGTCCCAACCACCTTCCTCCATCGAATGAAGGAAATCATCGCCGTAAGTCACAATGCCTGACTCTATCATCTCTCGAAGCAAGTCATTGCCTTCACGTGTTCTTTCACCTACACCGGCAAACACAGAAAGGCCGGAATAAGCTTTGGCGATATTATTAATCAATTCCTGAATAAGCACCGTCTTACCTACACCAGCACCGCCAAACAAACCGATTTTACCTCCTTTGGCGTAGGGCTCAAGTAGATCGATTACTTTTATCCCTGTGAATAAAACCTCCGTAGATGTTGATAGTTCTTCAAATTTAGGAGCAGATCTGTGGATAGGTAATCTTGTCTTTCCTTCGGGCTGTTCAATACCATCAATGGCTTCACCGACTACGTTGAACAAACGGCCTTTAATATCCTCTCCCGTAGGCATGGTAATCGGCGTTTGCTGATCGATCACATCCATACCTCGAACAAGGCCCTCCGTACTTTCCATAGCTATGGTTCTCACCCGATCCTCACCGAGGTGCTGCTGGCACTCCAGTACGACTACCTGACCGTTTTCCTTAGTTACTTCCAGGGCATCCAGTATGTTTGGGAGATCTGCACCTTCGGTATCAAAGCTTACGTCTACTACAGGACCTATTACTTGTGTTACCTTACCAATATTCGCCATGTGTTACTCTTGATTAGAAATTCTTCATCTTCAAATTTAGCCGCAAAACTACATCTAATATCAGATATACCAAACTCTTTTTTGGCACCTACAAATCGCTCATCCCTGGAGAGAAATTCTGAAGGTGGTGCCTCGCCCTTCTTCCGATGATTTTACCATGATTTTACCTTCATGGTAAATTTCTATGATCCGTTTTGCGAGTGTCAAACCAAGGCCCCAACCTCTTTTTTTAGTGGTAAAACCAGCATCAAATACATGCTTCACTTTACCTTTAAGAATACCTTTTCCTGTATCAGATATGTCCACAAAAACACGGCTTTCACTCCCCTTGAGTATAAACACATGGATCTTTCCCGCACCGCTCATCGCATCTACGGCATTTTTACATAGGTTTTCAACTACCCACTCAAAAAGAGGGGGGTTAACCTGAGCGGTAATTCCTTGGGTCAGCGAGGCCACAGTCATCTCTACCTTGGGTGAGATCCTCGGTCTAAGGTATTCAATAATGGCAGCTATAAGCGGTTCAATTTCTTCTTCGCTTAAAACAGGGGTAGAGCCGATATTAGAGAAACGTTCGGTGATGACTTGCAGTTTTTTTATATCCTTATCTAATTCTCCAATCAGTTCTTTGTCTTTAATATCCGCTTGATCTTTAAAGTACTCAACCCAAGCCATTAGAGACGAAATAGGGGTACCTAACTGATGGGCGGTTTCTTTGGCTAATCCTACCCAAACACTATTTTGTTCAGCCGCCTTCGAATAATCAAAAGCTATATAAGCAATGAAAGCGATGACCGCTATGATTGATAATTGAACCACTGGGTAGTAGGTAAGCTGGGTGAGGAGGAAGCTGTTTCTGTAGTACACAAAACTGCTGGAATATACTTCTCCCGAAATTTCATCTCTATCAACTACTTCAATAGGATCGTATGTATTCCTCATTTTTTCTAACTCATCATATAAAACTTGAGTACGTTGTTTCTCTGTCAATGAAGAGTCAATGTCAATGTTTTTGTAGTAATCTATTTTCCCGCTTTCTGAGAGAAGAATAGTGGGTATTGAATTGTTTTTAATAAGGATTTCATCGCTTACAAAATTAACATCCTTATCGAGCTTCGCATCTAAGGTATACTGAAGTGCTTTAGCGTAAAGTTCGATTTGGCTTTTTTCACGGGCCTTTAATTGATCAACCAGAAGGTTAGTATAAAAGATAGAAATAATACTGATCACCACGGACACGGACAGGATAATCCATTTGATTTTGTTCTTGTCATATTTCAGGTCGATCCCTACTGTTTTTATGCCGTCTGCCATTAATTCAAATTAAACGAAAAAGCCGGATACTTAGTACCCGGCCGACATTTGTATCAAAACGTGTGTATCAATTTTTCATCATGAACCACTTGGCCAGTACCTTATAGTTGACCTTCGTGCCGTGCATTAAAATCCCTACTCTGTAAATTCTTCCAGCGAGCCATATCGTAAATATGAAACCACCAATAAGTAAAATCATTGAGAGTATTAGTTCCCAAGCAGGCACACCAAAACCTATTCTTCCCATCATTACGATTGGCGAAGTAAAGGGAATCATGGAAAGCCAAAGACTAATAGAACCGTTAGGTTCATCAAACACAAACATGGCCATGCCTGCGAATCCAATAATAATGGGTAACATAATGGGTAGCATAAACTGCTGGGCGTCCGCAGGAGTATCAACGGCGGATCCCACTGCAGCAAACAATGCACCATAGAGTAAATACCCTCCAATAAAATAAAAGATAAAGGATAATACAATTTGAGCAATTGGCAGGTTTGAGACCTCGTTCAGTATCTTTTCAACCTTGGGATTATTTTGGATTTGTGAGGTTTTAATATCCGGATTTACAGCGGCGACCTGTTCGGTTATTTCTGCGGCTGGTGTAGCTGAGATAAAATAGCTGGAAGCCGCGGTATAGATGCCTCCCATGATCACAATCCAAATTAAGATTTGTACTAGGCCAACTGAGGCAACGCCCACCACTTTACCCAACATAAAATGAAATGGCTTAACGGTACTCACAATGACCTCTACTATTTTTGAGTTTTTCTCTTCAATAACGCCCTGCATAACTTGGCCGCCATAAACAAATAAAAACAGATAGATCAAGAAGCCTGTGATATAACCAATTCCCGATGTTAATCCCGAATTACCCTCCTTCTCTTCATCACTATCTACAGAGCTAATAATAGTATCCAAGCTGATATTGGTTTGAAGCTTTGAAAGAGTTTCTTGATCTATATTATACTTAGTTAGCTTTAAGTCTTTTACACGTATTTCGATGGAATTCTCTAAAGCACTTACCACGGATGGACCCAAAATATTTTGTGAGTACAGGGTAAGGCCTTCCGGGTCTTCAATATCAAATTGTGGAACATAAAGTAAGGCCAGTATTTCGCTTTTTTTGTATTCCTTTATAGCTTCTTCAATCGATAAATCTTTACGTATAAAGGTGTAACTCTCGGTACTTTCCAAGGTAAGCGAATCACTTTGGTTTACCACCCAAATATCTCGGGGTCCGGCACTTTGCTTTTCTCGAACAGCCAAGTATCCCAACCCACCGAAAATGGCTGGGAACAAGATTGGAACCAATAGGGTAGCTATAAGGAACGACTTCTTTTTTACTCTACTGCTGAACTCTCGTTGAACAATAAGCCATAACTTATCCATTTTTTCCTCCTTCCACTTTTGAAATAAAGATTTCGTTGATTGAGGGCACTTTTTCTACAAAGGAGTATACCTCCGTAGTTGAGATCAGATTCTGCAACAGGTCGTTAGGACTCATCTTCGCATCTTTGATCTGAATAGTACTTTTATGCATTTCACCTTCCAAAGCTTCATGTCCAAGTACTTCAAAGTGTGCCCCCAGTGAGCCATTAACAGCGCCTTTATGGTCTACCAGGAAAGTATTGCTGCGATAGCTATCTTTAATTTCTCTTTTGGTACCTTCAAGTATTTTTTTACTATGGTTAATCAATGCTATATGGTCACACAACTCTTCAACCGATTCCATTCTGTGGGTCGAAAAGATGATGGTGCTTCCCTTTTCCCTTAACTCCAGAATTTCATCTTTGATCAAGTTGGCGTTAACCGGATCAAAACCGGAGAACGGCTCATCTAATATAATAAGTTCAGGTTCGTTCAATATGGTAGAGATGAACTGGATCTTTTGAGCCATACCCTTGGAAAGGTCTTCAATTTTCTTGTTCCACCATTCGTAAATCCCTAGTTTTTCACACCATGCCCTACTTCTTTTTATAGCTTCTTTTCTCGATAAATTTCGAAGTTGCCCTAAATAGACGAGTTGTTCTCCTACTTTCATCTTTTTGTAAAGACCTCGCTCTTCAGGAAGGTAGCCAATCATAGAAATA